>CADATR010000163.1 GCA_902790885.1 uncultured Eubacteriales bacterium | reverse complement strand
CTCATACTCTCTGTCCGTAAGGATCAGATACTGTGTGCAGGTCTCGACTCCAAGGTTAGGCCTGTGTTCAGCTCTTGCTCTCAGCACCTCATGGAGACCTTCGGCGCTCGAAAGATGCACTATGTACAGCGGCGCATCGCCCGCGACCGCGGCCAGATGGATCATCCTGTTTACCGCCTCGGCCTCGCATCTCGGAGGCCTGCTCAGCGGATGGTATTTCGCCTCGCCATGGCCCTCCACGATGAACTCCTTTCTGAGCTGAGTCAGTATCCCGTGATTCTCGCAGTGCACCGTTATGACTATTCCTGCCTCTTTCGCTGCTCTGAGAACGTTGAACAGCTCATCATCCGTGAGCCCGAAGTCATATGTCATATAGACCTTGAAGCTGCTGATGCCCTCTTTTTCTTTTATCTCAGCAAGCTCTCCGAGCCTGTCGGCAGTCACCGGATGCTGTATGACACCGTGGAATCCGTAGTCGACAACAGCGTTTCCATCAGCCAGGCGGTGGTATTCGTTCACCTGATGCCACAGGCTGCAGTCCTTAGGTCCGAAAGCCATATGGTCTACTATAGTTGTGGTGCCTCCGCAGGCAGCAGCCACAGTGCCGTCGTAAAAATCGTCTATGGCCCTTGCCATGCCTACGTCGAGATCCATGTGCGTATGCACGTCCACAGCTCCTGGAAGCACGTATTTGTCCGAAGCATCGATGATCTCGGCACCGGAAGCGTCGATGTCGCTTCCGATTCCGATAATCTTTTCTCCGTCAATCAGTATGTCACCTCTGAAGATCTCGTTCTCAGTGGCGATCATTCCGTTCTTGATCAGCTTTTTCATAGCAGCTAAACCTTTCAGTCTTTCTTTTTGCTGTAATATGTATTCTCCAGAGGGAGTTTTGTCCTCAGCACTCCGTCCCTGGCGTAATATGCTCCCGCTATAGCCGGCGCTGCAGGTATGGTGGTTATCTCACCTATGCCCTTTGTCAAGAGGCCAGTCCTCAGTAAGAGCGTAGCCCATGCCCATCAGCACTCCGCCCTCTATCTGACCAGACATCGAAAGCGGATTGACTACCCTGCCGGCATCGAATGCTGCGTATATATCCGTTACACGGCCCTCTTCATTGATGACAGCTACATTCGTAGCGTATCCGTAGGCCAGATGGCTCTTAGGATTCGGCTTGTCCGATCCGAGCGGATCTGTAGGGTCAAAGTACTCATATGAGAACTCCCTGCCGTTAAGCCTGTCGAGGTTGTCTTCTACGATGCCTTCCTCATTCATGGCCTTCTTGAGCAGCATGGCCGCTCCCCTTACCGCCTCGCCGGTGATGAGAGTCTGCCTCGAGCCCGATGTGGTGCCCGAGTCAGGAGCGTTGCCTGTGTTGCAGAATCCGAACCATATCCTGGAGATCGGAAGGTCTGTGACCTCTGCCACATCCTGGCAGAATACCGTCTGGCAGCCCTGTCCTATATCCGAAGCCGCGGTGTAGATGACCACCAAGCCGTTCTCTACGGCAAGTCTTGCCCTTCCCTTGTCAGGGAGGCCTACTCCCACGCCGGCGTTCTTCATGGCGCAGGCCAGGCCGACGCTGTCTTTCGGAGCAGCATCGTAGAACGGCTTCACCGCCTCGAGAGTCTCCCTGAGAGCAGTTGATACATCAGCGATCTGTCCGTTAGGCAGCACCTCGCCAGGCACTATCGCGTTGCGGTATCTTATCTCCCATGGGCTGATGCCCACCTTCTCAGCCAGCACGTTCAGAAGTGACTCAAGCGCGAACTGGCTCTGGCATACTCCGAATCCCCTGAACGCTCCCGCAGGAGGGTTGTTGGTGTAGTATCCGAAGCCTCTTATGTCCGTATTGTGGTAATTGTACGGGCCGACGCTGTGAGTGCAGGCTCTTTCAAGAACAGGCCCGCAGAGACTTGCGTATGCTCCCGTATCGAAGTTGATCTCGCAGTCGAGACCTGTCAGTATGCCGTTTTCGTCGCAGCCTATGGTGAATCTGCCTTCCATGGCATGCCTCTTAGGATGCACTCTGAAGGACTCCTCACGGCTGAACTTCATCTTCACAGGCCTGCCGAACTTCATTGCCGCAAGGGCCGTGAGATGCTGCGTGGTTACGTCTTCCTTGCCTCCGAAGCCTCCGCCTATCAGCTGGTTCTCAACGACCACACGCTCAGGGGTGTCCTGCCATCCGAACATGATGCATACCTCTTTGCGCGTGTCAAAGGCGCCCTGGTCTGTCGAGAGTATCTTTACTCCGTCTTTGTACGGGAACGATACCGCGCATTCAGGCTCAAGGAAGGCGTGCTCTGTGAACGGTGTACTGAATTCGGAGCTCACGGTGTAGGCTGCTTCCTTGAGAGCCTTAGCCGCATCGCCGCGCACCACGTGCCTCTGCTGGCAGAGATTGCCTGCAGAGTGCACCTTTGCAGCCCCCTCCGCTCTGGCCTCAGTGATGTTCCTTATCGGCTCAAGAGGCTCGTATTCGATCTTCACAGCCTTCTTCGCCTGCTCGAGTATGTACGGAGTCTCGGCTACAACAACGCAGATGGCATCACCTGTCATTCTTGTGATGTCGCCCTCCGCTATCATTACATCCCAGTCCTGCTGTATATGCCCTACTTTGTTGTTAGGCACGTCCGCAGCGGTCAGCACTCCGAGCACTCCCGGAAGAGACTCGGCTTTCTCCTTATAGATCTTCTTGACTACCGCCCTTGGATAGTCAGACCTTACGGCTGACGCGTACGCCATCCGCGGCATCTCAGGGTCGACTATGACAGCGACATTGCAGTTAGGCTCACCCTTTTTGAATATGGTGCTGCCAGGCGCTGTCCTGCCGGCTGCCTCTGCCTCCGCGAACTCTTCTTCAGTCCACTCGGACTTTTCCATAATGAGATCGGGCCGGTCAGCCGGGATGAAGTACTCAGGTCCTATGTCATCAGGATACTTTCCGTATCCCAGTACTTTCTTTCTTACATCGATGCGGAACACGTCCTGTCCCACGCCGAATCTCGAGGCGTTCTCCCTGTTATGGTAGAACGCTATGCCCGACGCTTCCGCCGGGTCATATAAAGAGCCCTTCACGGAGATGAAGTCGAACTGCTCGTACATCTCTCCTACATTGAACTGCGTTATATTGCGAAGCTCTTCATCTCCGCGCAGAACGGCAGCCGCTCTCTTGATGCCTGTGATGATCTTCTTGTACCCGGTGCAGCGGCACACATTGCCCCTGATCGCTTCCTCTATCTCGTTGGTAGTCGGGTCAGGGTTGCGGTCTATAAGCGCCTTTGCGCACATCACCATTCCCGGGATGCAGAAACCGCACTGTACCGATCCGGCGGTTCCGAACGCGTATACGAAGGCCTCCTTCTCAAATGTGCTGAGTCCTTCGACTGTGATGATGCTCTTTCCCTGAGCCTTCTTTGTCGTAAGTACGCAAGCCTTTACCGCCCAGCCGTCCACAACTATTGTGCAGGTGCCGCAGGCGCCTTCAGAACAGCCGTCCTTGACCGAATACAGCTTCAGATCGTCTCTGAGATATCTGAGCAGGGGCTTGTCTTCTTCTGTTGATCTTTCGATCCCGTTTACTGTAAATGTATACGGCATTTGAGTACCTCCCTTCTGCTCAGTCTGTCATAACGCCGTGCATATCCCGTATAACGCCGCGAGGGCACTTTATTGCGCACATGCCGCAGCATATGCATTTCTGCGGGTCTATCACAGCTATGTTGTTTGTTACATGGACAGCATCTGCCGGGCAGTTTCTTTCACAGATCCTGCAGGCGATGCATGAATTCACGCAGGCATCCCTGGCGGCCTTGCCCGCGTCCTTATTGCTGCACGCTGGCTGTATGTTGAAACCTTTGTTGATGATCTCAATTATGTTCTGCGGGCAGGCTTTCGCGCAGAGTCCGCAGCCGACGCACTTATCCGCATCGACCTTCGCAGCTCCGCTTTCACCTATGCTTATGGCGCCAAGGCGGCACGCATCAACACACATGCCGCATCCGATGCAGCCGTATGTGCAGCTCACGCTTCCTCCGCGGCAGCGTACATATGCAGTTTTTACGATTTTTTTAGCCATTTCTTATCTCCGATCCTTTACAGTCTGTCTCCGAAACATGACAGTATCGCTTCGAGCACTCCCCCGCCTATGGAGAGAGCCTTATCCGAAACAGTCATATGATCTACGGAGATGCCTCTAGGATCCACGTCTCCTGATTTAAGTCCTTTTGTAACGGCGACTCCGTCCTGCAGCATGCCTCTGATCTTTCCGTCAGTCAGCGCATACACAGCGACTCCGTCTACATTTGCCACGCGGTCGCCTTCCTTTACAAGATCGCCTATGTTTTTCTCAGGATGGAATATCCCGTCAGCAGGCGCCTTCAGGAGCCTCTTTATAGTCTGGCCTCCTACGTTGCCCGGCACACCTGTATTAGGGATGGCAGAGCCCTTTGTGATGACTCTGCCCAGAGAATGACCACGTTTTGTTTCTATCACTGCGTGACAGTCTTTGCCCGCAGTAAAACCAGGGCCGACACCGATGACCATTTTCGCGTCGTCCATCGTCGTTCCCGTATTCCTTTTGGCGAGAATGGCGTCAACAACGACTTCCGGTTTAAGGAGCTTTATTATCTCCGCCTCCGGATCAGCCAGCACCGGGATCACTCCCTTTGCCAGGCATTTCTTCACTTCATCTATGCCATCGGCCCTTTCGGCCTTTACATCTTCTACTTCAGTACTGCCAAGACGGATGGCTTCCGAAAAAGCCACCGTCCTGCGCACCGCCAGAGGCACCGGCAGCTCCGTCATCACCACATCTATCTTCGAATGATGCAGCCTCAGCGCTATTCCGCTGGCGAGGTCGCCGGCGCCCTTGATAACTACTAACATTTCATTTAAACCTTTGAACTATTTGATCAGATAACTGTAATTTTCCATAACTGCTGCAATGAATGCCGCTATGCCCTCAGGCAGA
>CADATR010000162.1 GCA_902790885.1 uncultured Eubacteriales bacterium | reverse complement strand
CACGGCCACGAATACGCCGGCCGCAATTGCGAGAGCCATCGCCGTGCCGACGGTGCTCCGCGCTTTTGCATCGTTTTTAGCGCCGATGCTTCGCGAGATCAGCACATTCGCGCCGACTGAGATGCCGACGAAGAAGTTAACAAGGAGCGATATGACCGGGGAGTTGCTCCCGACGGCCGCCATCGCCTCTTTGCTCGCGAACTTTCCGACAACTGCAACATCAGTCGCGTTGAAGAGCTGCTGCAGCATGCTGGTCATCATCAGCGGTATCGCGAACATCAGAACTTTGTCTACTATTGTTCCCACGGTCAGATCGGAATCCGCGGGAGTCCTTTTTTTCAATAACTTTGCTTCCATTGCGCAACTATTCTAAACCTGTCGGCGCCCTTTTTCCACCTTAAAGGCGCATTTTTCCAAGATGCTTATACCGGCCGGTGCCCGGAGCGTATGAGCTGCCGCTTGATTCCATGCCTTAAGCTAAGAGTTGACAGGAGGTTTTATGTTTTATACAAAAAATCGCTGCGATTTTGTAGATTTGCACAAATTATTGCTGTAATATGATATTCGAAGTTTCTTACGGAATAACCGGGGGACATGCGAAATATCAGCTGAAGAAAAAGGGAGCAACCGAAATATCAGCTGCAGAAAGCTGCAAGCAAAACACAAAGCAGCGGCAAATAGCTTTGAAAACGAAAGGGCAAAGGGACTATATGAATTTCATCTTCATTTCTCCGAATTTCCCGGAGAACTACTGGCATTTCTGTGACAGGCTCCGCAGGAACGGGGTCAACGTGCTGGGCATCGGCGATGCTCCTTATGACGGGCTGAGCAACGAGCTCCGCTCGGTTCTGACTGAATACTACAAAGTCGATACGCTCGAAGACTACGACGCTGTCTTCAGGGCGGTCGCACTTTTCTCCTTTAAATACGGCAAGATCGACTGGATCGAATCCAACAACGAGCACTGGCTCGAAACGGACGCTCAGCTCCGCAAGGACTTCAACGTCACAACAGGCGTGCAGCCTGAGGAGCTCGCGCTGTGGAAGAGCAAGTCCTCGATGAAGCCGGTCTACCGCGAGGCCGGGATCCCTTCGGCACGCAACCACAAGGTCTCTGACCTCGCAGCGGCGAAGGCATTCGTCGACGAGATCGGCGGCTTCCCTGTGTTCGCCAAGCCGGATGTAGGAGTCGGCGCGAACGACACTTGGAAGATCGAGAACGAGCTCCAACTCGAGGCCTTCTTCGTCGAGAAGCCTGACGTCCCATATGTAATGGAAGAATTTGTCGTCGGCGACATCTATTCGTACGACGCGATCTGCGACTCGAACGGCGACCCGCTCTTTGAGTCATCCTTCATCTGCCCGAATGTGGCGGAATCGGTAAACAACGGCACAGAGATTCTGTACTATGTCACCGCTGAGGTCCCGCAGCAGCTGCGCGAGCTCGGGCGCAAGGCGATCAAGGCTTTCAAGGTGCGCAACCGCTTCACCCACTTTGAGTTCTTCCGCCTGACCGAGCCAAGAAAGGGCCTCGGAGACGTCGGCGACTTTGTCGGCCTCGAGGTAAACATGAGACCGGCCGGCGGATTCACGCCTGACATGATGAACTTCGCGCATTCAACAGATGTCTACTCCCTCTGGGCAGACATGGTTTGCACCGACAGCCGCAGCCTGCCGGACAGCGGCGTCCACCGCTACTGTGTCTTCGCCGCCCGCAAGGACGCATTCACTCACGTGCACACCCACAACGAGATCCTCGACGAGTACGGAGCGCGCATCGTGATGTGCCAGCGCATGCCTGAAATCTTCGCGGCCGCCATGGGCAACCAGATGTACACCGCACTCTGCGACACCATCGAGGAAGCCCGCGAGTTCGCGACCTTCGTCCTCGACGAGCAGGCCCCAATCGTAACACCGGCACTGTTCAGATAGAGTAGGCCCCGGTTGAGACACCGGCATTGTTCAGATAGAGCAGGTTCCGATCGTGACACTGGCACTATTCAAATAGAGCGGCCTTCCGGCAATTCACCGGACAATTTATAAAAGAGCAAAGCGGCAGGAGAGGATTCTCCCTGCCGTCTTTTTTGTGCGGCAATCTGCGAGTCTCGCAGGCCCCCTCCGTTCAAAGGGCGCAGGCCGTCTTTTGCGTGGGAAGCTGTTATGGTCGCAGGCCACATCCGTTCAAAGGGCGCAGGCCCTTTTCCGTGCGGAAATCCCATACAGATTATGCAGAAGTATTCATTCGAAGCATTGACGCATTTTTCGAGATTTTCGAAAAATGCATCAGATTTCTGTTAAAAATGGGCTGTTTTGCAGATTACTGCGTCAATGGGTCGAGGAAGAGAGCTTCGACGGACCCAGTCAAAAGCGTGCGAAGGGCAATGAAGAGGTTGCAAATGGGCTGTTGCTAAGTCAAGTCCACAATTGAGTGTAAATAGCCTTTAGGCAAATGATTCGGTCTGCTCCGAGAGCCCCAGCGCTGGCCGGCGGGGACTACTAAACCCGCCCGGACAGCTATAGAGCGGGGCGATCGGCTAAGCAGACCCCGGGAGTGCACAGGAGCACGACCGGTAAATATATCGGTAATAGCTTGCGACAGTTAATGACAATGCGTATTCGAGCGCGCACGAGATATTGTTGTTCGCGGTGTACGGTGCTCTCGTGCGTGCTATGAAAGCCTCCGGCTAAGCTGCTTCCATAATCTGCTGCTGTTCTCTGGCCTTCTTTGCCAGACGGTCAGCATGAGATTCGATCTCGTTATACATTGGCTTGTAGAACATTCTGTATGTTTTGCGCCTCTCATTGAGCTCGATCAGGACTGACCCCATGAGTCTGTTCAAGGATCCAATGTTTGGAAAGATGCCGATCACCTTGGATCTTCTCTTAAGCTCCCTGTTGAGACGCTCAATGTGATTCGAGGTCCTGAAAAACCTGCGAAGATGCTTAGGAAGTTCCATTGCGATCATAGAATCCTCGAAGCCGGCATCAAGACATGCCATTGCGGATTCAGCTACATCCTTGTAGTCAGCGATGATCGAGTCACGTTTAGATCTGGCTGCGTTGATCGTGTCGCAATTGAACATTTCCTGCAGTTCAACCTTAAGGCCTTCAACATATCTCGTCGGAGTTTTATCCAGGATGTTCCTTGTGAAGTGGAACTGGCATCTCTGCCAAGGTGTTTCAGGGAAAACCTGAGATATTGCGTATTTGATGCCCTCATGAGAGTCGGATACGAAGACGCGTACATCCTTGAGGCCTCTGCTTCTTAGGCTGAGGAGGAAATCTCTCCAGGTTTCTTTAGACTCATTGGCATAGACTCCGAAGCCTATGATGTCGCGGCGGCCTTCGCTGTTTGTGGCGTATGCGATCATGAACGCCTTGGATATGATCCGGTGGTCCTCGCGGACTTTGAAGTATGTGGCATCCAGTGTTACGAACGGATAATGTTCCATTAGTGGTCTGTTCCTGAACTCATTGACCGCCTCATCAAGATCCTTGCATAGATCGGAGACAGCAGACTTTGAGATCGACAGCCCGCACAGAGTCTCAACAACGGTCTCTACTTTTCTGGTAGAAACGCCGTTGACGACCATCTCCGCCATAGCTGCTATTAAAGCAGCCTCGCTGCGGCAGTAATTGTCGAAGATCATTGTTTTGAATGGCTCACCGCGATGCTTTGGGACCTCAAGGGTGATGCTGCCGATGCGCGTGTTCAGGACACGCTCACGTGTACCATTGCGGTATCCCGTGCGTTCATCAGTACGCTCATATGATTCGGCGTGAAGCTGTTCTGTTGATTCGGCTTTAAGAACTGCATTCAGGCTGTTCTGCAAAAGTGTTGCGAAAGCACCTTCGCGGTCGCCTTTCATAAGCTGTAGTATTTCGTCCTGGTTTAGGGTAATATTGAGTTGAGCCATCTTTGTACCTCCTTGGTTAATAAAGTGTCGCGACTTCATTATACCTAAAGGTACAAGCGTTGGCTCTTTTTCAATTTACACCATTATATGGACTTAACC
>CADATR010000161.1 GCA_902790885.1 uncultured Eubacteriales bacterium | reverse complement strand
TCCCAGCCTGTCCATCAGCCATCGGGTGTATTGTTCGCTGCTTCCATACTTGCCGGCGCATATGATCAGAGTATCCGGTCTTACATTTTCTTCATTCTCCGCGCGTCTCCTGCCGGCAGTCCTGTTTGGATTTCTCATTCCCGCATCTCACTTTCACAGCTAAGGTCACATGTTTTCTGAAGTGTATTTCTCTCTGAGCTGTCCATCCGCCTTCTTTACCTTTTTCTTATAAGGCGCAAGGAGGTCATCAAGATCATACTTATCGAAAGGCACCAGAGCATAAAACTCCGAAACGCTGTGTTCTGATTCATCCTTTCGCGTCTGTACGTTTACAGTTGCATCGCCTTCTATCAGAAGCACACCGGCTTTATCGTCACGGTATATTTTTTTTATGTTTTCGTCCTTTATATAGTAAGTCTGAAGAGTCATTCCCTTCTGGAATTGATAGTATACTGTGTCATCATCGGCCTCAAAGTGCGCCATGTGAAAGCCCGCAAAAGGTTTTTCAGATCTTCTTTTGCCCTGACGGCTGACAAGAATGGCAGCTATCGCCGTTGCCCAGATAGACAGATGAAGAGGAAGCTGGCTGAGTATCGTTTCGCCCCCGCGTGTCTTCAGCATGGCAATAACAATGAATATGAATCCTATTCCCAGCACTATCCACGACGCTATCCTGAACCTGGAACTGCCCGTTTCGCCCCTCGACCAGGCCTGCTTGTTTGCATTAAGAGTGGTAAGGTCACCCTGATATATATCATTGTCCGGATTAAGTTTCATTTATTGCTCCTTTTAGGCTCTATATATATACGACAGAATTGTACTATATATCCATTTCAAACGCAAAACAAAGAAAAGTCGTTTTCAAGTTCTTAAAGCCGTTTTAACAAATTGTGTTGGCAAACTCTTAACACATCATTATTCACAAATTCTTCACATTTTATTGACTTCGTTTTTAGGAATGCTATAATCTGATTATACAAATCGTGGAAGCAATGTTTTTTGTGCAAAGCTTTCACGTAACTATCTCATTATTATCAATACACATTATTATGGAGGTTTTTTATGATCGCATTAAAAGCAATCTCACTGATCGGTGTAATCTTCATCGTAGTACTGATGCTCAGAAAGCAGAAACAGATGGCTGCCAGCACCGAAAAGGACCCTGTTACAGGTCTTACATTCAATGAGACATGGGCAAAGGGCATGGAGAAGAAGAACCTTATCTCGACTATCATCATTGGTATCGTAGCTAACTTCTTCGATACACTGGGAATCGGTTCCTTCGCTCCATCGACAACAGCATTCAAGCTGACAAAGTCCGTAGACGACGTACTCATCCCGGGTACACTCAACGTAGGAGACACAGTTCCTGTATGCATCGAGGCATTCCTCTTCTTCGGATTCGTAGACATGGATCTTCTCACACTCGTATCCATGATCGTTGCTTCCATCGCAGGTGCTTACCTCGCTGCTGGCGTCGTATCCAAGTTCAACCGTAGGAAAGTTAGATACGCTATGTTCGTAGCTATGTTCATCCTTGCTACAGTAATGCTCTGCAAGGTACTCGGCGTTGGCCCGTTCGGCGAAGTCGGAACAGATCTTGGACTCCGTGGTGTTAAGCTGATCATCGCTATCGTAGTTAACTTCATCCTCGGCGGACTCATGTCCATCGGTGTTGGACTCTACGCACCGTGCATGGCTCTCTGCGTACTGCTCGGACTCGACACAGGCTGCGCATTCCCTGCTATGATGGGATCCTGCGCATTCCTGATGGCATTTGGTAACTCTCCAAAGTTCATCCAGGAAGGACGTTATGACCCTGTAGCTTGCTGGACACAGTCTATCGGCGGAGCTGTCGGTGTTTGTCTTGCTTACTTCGTAGTAAAGAGTCTGCCGCTCAGAACTCTTACATTCGTAGTTGTATGCGTCTGCTACATCACATCGTTCCTCTTCCTGCACGATGCTATCAAGAAGGGCGAGGCTCTCTAGTCATCCGGTCTGAATATCAGATCTTAAACAGAGAAAAACAGAATACCGGCGGGACTTAAATCCCGTCGGTATTTTTCTAAACAGCATCGGTTAGCTGTCTCTATATTCCATTACGCATCATTCGTAATGGAATACAAAGAAAGAGAACCGGTATGGGTCATCGATAACTGGAAAGGTTTTCAACATGGATGTTTTAAAATGTAAGGCGTTTGTAGCCGCAGTCGATGAAGGAAGTCTCACAGGCGCGGGTAAGGTGCTGGGCTATACCCCTTCAGGCATAAGCCAGCTGATCTCGGCTATGGAGGCTGAATTCGGCTTTTCCCTCCTTACCCGCAAAAGCAACGGCGTTGTTGCTACGCGGGAGGGCGAGTACATCTACCCTCTCGCGATGGAATATATAGAAAAGGAATCCGAGATATACAAGGCCGCGACCGAGCTCTCAGGCATGTATAAGGGCAATGTGATGATCGCTACATACTCAAGCATAGCCGCCCACACCCTGCCCCCTATAATCAGAGAGTTCAGCGAGCTTCATCCTTCCGTAAACATCCAGATAGAGGAAGGCACAAAGAATCATATCGAAAAGATGCTCTCCTCGGGGAAGGCCGACCTGGCATTCGTATCAAGGCCGCGCAATCATTCTTTCCTCTGGGTGCCTTTCGGCGAAGACAGGATGGTAGCCGTGCTTCCAAGGAATCATAAGATGGCCGGCTGGCATACATTCCCGATCGAGCAGTGCAAGCATGAGCGTATCATAATGCCGAGCGAAGGCGATGACGCTGATGTAAGAGATCTCCTCAAAAAACACGGTATAGTCCCTAACGTGAGGCTTACCACCCTCGAAAACTACACCGCCATCAACATGGTGGAGGGCGGTCTGGGCATATGTATAATGAACGAGGGCATCACCAGATACTGGCATACCGGAACGGTGATCCTGCCTGTGGATCCGCCGAGTCACATAGAGCTTGGCATCTCACTCCCTTCCCTCGAGGGTGCCGCACCGTCTGTAAGAGAATTCGTACTGTTCGCCGCAGAAAAACTGGACGCAAAAATACCGGAGTGACCTCCGGTATTTTAATATCTGATTTCACATGGGCTTCGGCCTTTTTTTAGTTCATTCCGAGAGCCAGTCCTATGATCCTTACCAGGAGCGCCATCACCCACGCGATGCCGCACTGGCACAGCACCACATACAGTGCCCAGCCGCCTCCCAGCTCTCTCCTTATGGCAGCCACAGCAGCTACACAAGGCGTATAGAGAAGGCTGAACACCAGCATCGAAGCTGCCTCAAGCGTAGTCAGGGCAGCAGCAACTCCGCCGGCAAACAGCATGTTCATCATTGCCACCACGCTCTCCTTGGCCATGAATCCGCTTATGAGAGCTGTTACTATGCGCCAGTCTCCGAGTCCTACCGGTCCGAGCACTGGAGCCAGAGCTCCCGCGACGGCAGCCAGTATCGACTTCTGAGCGTCATCGACCATGTTGAAGCCAAAATCAAAGCTCTGCAGGAACCATACCGCTATGGTAGCTATCAGAATTACCGAGAACGCCCTCTGAAGAAAGTCCTTTGATTTATCCCAGATCAGGTGGCCCACATTCTTCGCTCCCGGCATCCTGTAGTTAGGCAGCTCCATTACCAGCGGCACGGCATCTCCCTTAAACAGGGTCTTCTTGAGGAAGATCGCCGACAGTATGCCTGTCACTATGCCGAGCAGATACAGCGCTGTTATCATCCACCAACCGCTTCCCGGGAAGAACGCCGCCACAAAGAATCCGTATATAGGCAGCTTGGCTGTACACGACATGAACGGCGTGAGCAGTATAGTCATACGCCTGTCCCGCGAGCTCGGAAGCGTGCGGGTCGCCATTACGGCAGGCACCGTGCATCCGAATCCTATAAGCATCGGAACGATGCTTCGCCCCGAGAGTCCTATCCTCCGGAGCGGCTTGTCCATCACGAAGGCCACCCTCGCGATATAGCCGCTGTCCTCAAGCAGTGACAGGAAGAAGAACATCGTCACTATTATAGGCAGAAAACT
>CADATR010000160.1 GCA_902790885.1 uncultured Eubacteriales bacterium | reverse complement strand
CAGGGCAAGGACGGCAAATACAGATATACATCGGGAAACTATGAGAACCGTCCTATATCCGACCGCTTCATAAAGATATTCAGGGAGACCACCCTCTCCTATGCCTGCGCGCAGAATCTTATTGTAGTCAAGACCCTGCCGGGATGCGCGGGCGCGGCCGGCGAAGCTATCGATACTCTCAGTCTTGAACATATGGTAGGTTCGGTCTGCGGTGACAACACCATGCTTGTCATCGTTGACGATGAAAAGAACGTTCCGTATATAACAGCTGAGTTTGATAAGGTTCTTAATTCCAACGATTAACTTCAAATGATAGACCGTATTGAGATAAATAATTTCGCGACCATCGAGCACCTGTCTTTTGACCTGGGCGATCATTTCAACGTGATCACCGGTGAGACCGGTGCCGGTAAGTCTGTGCTCATAACAGCTGTAAGTACTGTTCTTGGCGACAGAGCCGACACCTCCATGGTGCGTACGGGAGCCGACAGAGCGTTCATCCAGATCGCGGGCACAAAAAACGGCGAAGACGTTGTCATCTCGCGCGAGATCCTTGCAGGCGGCAAGTCCGTTTCAAAGCTCAACGGCGAGATGGTGACCCTCGGTCAGCTCAGGAATTTCTGCAAAGACTGGATCGATATACACGGACAATATGACAATCAGCAGATACTCGACCCGGATAATCATATACTTATCACCGACAGCTACCACAGCGAGGTGCTCGAGCCCGAGCTTGAGAAGCTGCGCTCCTGCTACGATGAGTACAAAGCAGCTCAAAAGGAATACGATGACCTGCTGAAGGCTGAGAAAGAAGCTGCCCGTCAGCAGGATTATTACAGGTTCGAATACAATTACATCCGTGAACTCAAGCTGTACGAAGGCGAAGACAAAGAGCTGCAGGACCGGCTTGCGATGATGAAAAACAGCTCAAGGATCTTCCGTAATGTACGCTCTTCATACGATATCCTCCAGGGAAATGGCTATGAAGGCGGCCCTTCGATGCTCGACGAGCTGAGCCGGGTTGCCTCAGAGCTGAGTGACATAGGAAGTTTCAGCGAGCAGATATCCTCGATGGCTTCGCGTACATACGACGCGTACTATTCTCTCGATGATATAGCTTCGTCCCTGCGCGACCTCCTAACCTCTCTTGATTTCTCGGAGCAGGACATGGACGATATCTCGAGCCGGCTGGCCGTGATAGAAGATGCAAAGCGCAAATACCACATGTCTGTTGAAGAGATAATCGCGTACGGTAATGAGCTCGGCGGAAGACTTGAGATGATACAGAATTTCGATTCTGAAAAGAAAAGGCTTGCGGACATCGCGCGCAGCAGGTATGACGAACTTGAAGCTCAGGCTGATCATGTAAGCGAGCTGAGGCATATCATCGCGGCAAGGCTGGAGTCAGCCATAATAAAAGAGCTTGCCGATCTCGAATTTGCCAATTCAGAGTTCAAAATCGATATAAACAGACTTGACGAGATCGGACCTCTCGGATATGACAAGGTGGAATTCCTTATCTCCACCAACCCGGGCGATCCTCTCATGCCTCTTACAAAAATCGCATCAGGCGGTGAGATATCCAGGATAATGCTTGCGTTCAAGCATATAATCGGCGAGACAGACCGTGTGGAAACCATGATCTTCGACGAGATCGACACAGGCATCAGCGGCCATACCGCGCTGGTGGTGGGCAGAAAGCTCTCAGAGATAGCTGATCACAGGCAGATAATATCCGTTACCCACCTTCCGCAGATAGCAGCATATGGTGACGATAACTATCTTATCAGCAAGTCCGTCGACAATCAGAAATCGTACACAAATATCGGACATCTCGATGAAGAATCAAAGGTCCGCATGCTGGCGGCGCTGTTCAGCGGCTCATCAGAGAGCGAAAACGCGCTTGAAGCCGCCCGTGAACTGATATCCTCCACCAGATCCTGAAAGAATCACATGAACAGAAAAGACCTGCCTTCATGGGCAGGCCGATATCGCTATTAGCTCCAGGGCAACATCTTTGTCGATGTTGCCTCTTTTTATATCTCTGTCAGTGTTGTACAGCTCTGTAAGTATCTTTCCTATACGCCTTTTGCTGTATCGTCCGGCAGCGTTGAAGGCTCTTTTGAACCTGAACTCATTCACTCCTGTCTTCTTTGCCATGCGCGAGATACTGTAGCCCATCTCATTGAGCTCTACAGCGTCATACATTATCTCAAACTGCTTTGTCAGCAGTGCCAGAACAGCCATCGAGCCGTCTTCTTCTTTTATTATGGCTTCCGCTATCTCAAGAGCCTTTCCCCTGTCTCCTGAAACGAGAGCATCGACCAGCCCGAATACGAATCTGTCACTGTCCCCTATCAGGATCTCCTCAATCAGCTGAGCGCTTACGGAATCGCTGCTGCATGCCCTCACAATCTTATCGATGTCTTTCTCGAGCTGAGCCAGATCGTACCTGCTGTCTTTATTGTAATAGCCGGTAACATCTATCATATGCTCCAGCTCGCGTCTTGCGATCATTCTGCCGCCATTATGGACCCGCTTGGTAATGAAGGCCTTGAGATCAGCGCGCTCAAGGCGTGCAAACTCGTAGGCTCCGCAGGCTTTCGCAAGCTTCTTTCCATATGAAGTGAGATCGGATGAGTATCTGCTTTCTACAACAAACATAACGACCGAAGAGTCCTGCGGCCCGGATGCAAAATCGAGCAGAGCGTCGGCATCAGGGTCAGAGGCTTTTCTGTAAAGAGGCAGATAATTGCGTACAACTATCACCCTCCTTTCGGAAAACATCGAATACGCCCTTGCCTGAGCCATAATATCTGCAGCTGTCACCTGATCCCCTTCGAGATGGACCAGATCGATGTCCCTGGCGGACTCATCGACATACTCGTTCACCATGCTGTCGACAGCCCAGTTCATAAGAAAATCCTCCGCTCCGTAAAAGAGCAGAACATCCTTCAGAAGGCCTTTATTCTTATCATTAACAAAGTCTTTATATGCCATTATATGGTTCAGATCCTCGCTGCTCCGCTGTCTCTTGCAGCCTGTGCAACTGCCGCGGCAACGGCTTCCTTTACTCTCGGATCAAATGCCTTAGGGATAATATACTCCGGATCTAACTCCTCATCGCTGATCACACCTGCTATCGCCTCTGCTGCAGCGATCTTCATCTCTTCATTGATATCATTCGCGCGCACATCGAATGTGCCTCTGAATATCCCCGGGAATGCAAGCACATTATTTATCTGATTAGGATAATCTGAACGGCCTGTTGCAATCACGGCCGCGCCCCCTGCCCGTGCATCCTCCGGATAGATCTCAGGAGTAGGATTTGCACACGCAAATACAATCGCATCTGAATTCATTGTCTCAACCATTTGTGTAGTTAAAGTGTTTGGAGCAGATACACCAATAAATACATCAGCACCTTTTATAACGTCTTGAAGTAAACCTTTTTCATTATTTAAATTAGTTAGTTCTGCCATTTCTTGCTTTATCCAATTTACATTATCTCTACCTTTATAGATAGCTCCTTTTGTATCAGTCATAATGATATTTTTATATCCAGCAGACAATAATAGTTTAACGATTGATATAGCTGCAGCACCGGCGCCTGAGGTTACAATTTTTATTTCTTCTTTCTTTTTACCGACAACCTTTAAAGCGTTTGTTAAAGCAGCTAAAGTGATGATTGCAGTACCATGTTGGTCATCATGGAAGATAGGAATATCACATTTCTCTTTAAGTTTTCTTTCAATTTCAAAACATCTTGGTGAAGAGATATCTTCTAAGTTGATGCCACCAAATGATCCTGAGATTAGATAGATAGTATTAACTATTTCATCGACATCTTTTGATTTAATACAAATAGGAAAGGCATCCACATCACCAAAAGATTTAAATAAAACACATTTTCCTTCCATTACAGGCATACCAGCTTCTGGTCCTATATCGCCTAAACCTAGTACTGCAGTTCCATCAGTAATAACTGCACATAAATTATGTCTTCTAGTTAACTCATATGATTTATTAATATCCTTTTGTATCTCT
>CADATR010000159.1 GCA_902790885.1 uncultured Eubacteriales bacterium | reverse complement strand
TTGCACGAATTGTACATAGGGCACAGTCCGCAGCTGAAGCTCTTTGCCTTGAGGGCTTTTCCCTTTGTAGCTACCTGGATCAGAGCGATCAGGCATCCGAAGACGAAGAATCCGCCCGGCGGGAGGTTGAAGAAACCGATCGAGAAGTTCGGGATGATAGTGAAGCCGAGGAGGCAGCCTGTTCCCAGAAGTTCTCTGATAGCTCCCATGCATGCGAGAGCGAGTGTGAAGCCGAGTCCCATGCCGATTCCGTCGAGAGCGGAGTCAACTACGGTGTTCTTGTTCGCAAACGCCTCAGCACGGCCGAGGATGATGCAGTTAACTACGATCAGAGGGATGAATACTCCCAGAGCCTTGTTGATGTCAGGCGCGTAAGCCTGGAGCACGAACTGTACCAGAGTTACGAAGCCCGCGATAACTACGATGTAGCAAGGGATCCTGACCTTGTCAGGGATTACCTTACGCAGCATCGAGATTACGATGTTGGAACAAATCAGTACGGCTGTTGCCGAAAGTCCCATTCCGAGCGCGTTGATCAGTGATGAAGATGTAGCGAGGAACGGGCATGTTCCGAGCAGGAGCACCAGTGTAGGGTTCTCCTTGATGATTCCATTGGTAAGAATCGCCAGTTTGCTTTTCTTTTCCATTATTTTACACCTCCCATCGCTTTGTACTGCTCAAGTGCGCAGTATACAGCTTTGTGGACAGCTCCGGATGATACGGAAGCTCCTGTTACGTTCTGAACGGAAGAATCATTCTTTACCTGGTCGCTTGTGAGCTCTGTAAGTCCCACATACTGCGCGAGGTGGCCCTCAGCGTGAGCTTTTGTTCCGACACCCGGGGTGTCTGCGTGCTCAGTTACCTGAACGCCTGTAACAGCTCCGTCCTTGTCGATGCCTACCATAGCTGTGAGCATTCCGCCGTACGAGTTGGACTTGACTGTGACTACCATGCCCTCACCGTTGTCTGCAACATAGCAGTCCTCGACGTAGACCTTGCCTTCCTCGTAAACTACGAGGTCGGCTCCGCTGTCGGTGAAGTTGTCGGCAGCAGGCAGGAGTGTCATTCTTGCCTCGCTGGCAGCCTTTGCTGTGTTCTCAGCGATAATAGGTGCTGTGACGCCGTATACGAATGCCAGCAGGAATGTGGTCACAAAGCATATAACTACAAGTACGAGTATAGGCGAGATGAATTCCTTGAATGCGCTGTTTTTATTTTCCATTCTTAGCACCTCCCTCCTTCAGGTAGAACTTGTAGGAAAGGTTGTTGAGCAGCGGTGTGCAGATGTTCATCAGCAGGATCGAGAAGGATACACCTTCAGGATACGAACCGAAGAGCCTGATGCTCATGGTGATGATTCCGCAGCCGATTCCGAAAATGAGCTGTCCGAGAGGCAGCTTCGGCGATGTTACGTAGTCGGTAGCCATGAAGAATGCTCCGAGCATGACGCCGCCTGACAGAACATGGAAGAGTGCCCAGTAAGGGCTTCCTGTTGCGATCAGTGCGAACACGAATACTGTGCCGATGAATGCGCATGGGATGATCGGGCTGATGACCTTGCGGGCGATCAGATAGATTCCGCCGATCAGAAGCGCGAGTGCGCAGACCTCGCCGGTCGAGCCGCCGTGGAATCCGAGGAACAGCTGAAGCAGTCCAGGGATCTGGTCTGTGCTTCCCTCTGCGTAAAGTGCGAGAGGTGTAGGACCTGTCACAGCATCTGTTGTGCTCGCCAGCCTTGTTACAGGCCATGTCGACATGTTTGCCGAGAACGAGATGAACAGGAAGATTCTTGCTGTGATAGCAGGGTTTGAGAAGTTCTTTCCGATGCCGCCGAAGAGCTGCTTAACAACTACGATGGCGAAGAGGCAGCCGACGATCGCCTGCCAGATCGGGAAACTCGACGGTACGTTGAACGCGATCAGAAGTCCCGTAAGTGCAGCGGAAAGGTCGCCTACTGTCTGCTTTTTGTGCATCAGAGCGTTATAGAGGTACTCGAAGAGTACGCTGGCTGCGAGGCATACGACCGAAAGCAGCAGGGCTCTGAAGCCGAAAATGTAAATGCTTGCGATCCATGCAGGGGCGAGTGCCAGAAGCACCGATCCCATCAGCCTTGTGGTATCCGATTCCGTTACGATATGCGGTGCGGAGGATACGATCAAATTAGTATGAAACTTATTATCCATATTACTTCGATGCCTCCTTTACCATCATCTTAGCCAGCTTGTTTGTGAGTGCAAGCGGGCGTCTTGCCGGACATGTGTACGAGCAGCTGCCGCACTCCATGCACTGCATAACGTTGAATCTGTTGAGTTTATCTACATCCTTTGCCTCGTAAGCGTCGGCAAAGATGCTAGGCATCAGTCCGAACGGGCAGGCTGTGTGGCAGCGCTGGCAGTTGAGGCATGCTGTCTCTTCCTTTACCTCTGCCATGTCCTGGCTGAAGCAAAGAACCGCGGATGTATTCTTCATTGTAGGGGATTCGTCAGACTTTGTAGCTCTTCCCATCATAGGTCCGCCCATGATGATCTTGCGAGGCTCCTTCTTGTAGCCGCCGCAGAACTCTACCAGGTCAGCGATCCTTGTACCGATCGGAACGTACACGTTCTTAGGCTCAGCAACAGCATCGCCGTCGACCGTGACTCTTCTTCTTACGATCGGCATACCGGTCTTGAAGTATTCAGCCATTACACCGATAGTAGAAACGTTGTCGAGGATAACTCCGAGCTGTGCAGGGAGCACGCCCGCGTTCATTACCTTTCCGACTGTCTCGTAAACCAGTACACGCTCAGCTCCCTTCGGATAGCTGGACGGAAGCGGTACGATCTCGATGTCGTCGATCTCGTTCTGCTCGATCAGTCTGTTGAGGTTTGCGATAGCGTCAGGCTTGTTTGTCTCGATGCCGATGAATCCCTTCTTGAGATTCAGCCACTGCATGATCAGTTTCATGCCGTCGAGGACATCCTGTCCGTTCTCTACCATCTCTCTGTTATCTGTGGTGATAAACGGCTCGCACTCTGCTGCGTTGACCACCAGATACTCACACTCATCGAGATTCTTAGGATTCAGCTTTACGTGTGTCGGGAACGAAGCTCCTCCCAGACCTACCATTCCGCTGTCTCTTGCAGCCTTGATGAAATCATCAAAGCTGTTGACGACAGGCGGCTGGACTTCTTCACTGATCTCCTGCTTCTTGTCTGTCTCGATAACTATGTGAGTCTCAAAGCCGCCCATTGAACCGCGGACCTTGTCGATCGACTTAACGGTGCCGCTGACGCTCGAGAAGATAGGTGCGCTGACAAAGGCCTGTACGTCTCCGATTCTCTGTCCTACCTTCACATAATCACCCTTCTCTACGAGAGGCTGACAAGGAGCGCCGATGTTCTGGGACATGCTGATGCTTACTTCATCCGGTATCGGCATCGATACGGTCTCACATGCGGCCGTGTTCTTATGATGCGGTACATGGATGCTTGGCAAATGTTTCCTTTGGCTCATCCCTTTAGAAAACTCCTTTCACATAATACCTTACAATAACTTGTGCTTAACGTATTTTTCAGCGCTTATGAACCATCTGGCCCTTTATTTTGCACAACAAAAAAAATACTGCGCTGATTTTAGCCCTATAATTATATACCAAAAAAACCGAAATAAAAGAATTGCCAAAAACATAACAGTACAAGACTGTTCCTTTTAAAGTGCAAGGTGGCGGGGAATATGCCGTCCGCTCGAGCCCTCGGAAGACGAATCACAATCCGCTTCATCGATCCTCCAGGCGCCTCCGGGAATTACGCTCCGCTGCAAGCGTGCGGAGCTCCAGTTCCCGGAGTTCGTTTCGTCGTCGGATCGCTGCCGCGGTGTGATTCTGTCTTCCTGCGGGAGTCTCGCGTCCGGCATATTTCCCAGCAAATTTGTGCTCACGGCGCTGCTCTGTCTTTTTGCGGTCTGTCCCGGAAATCCCGGGCGGCTCCTCCACAACGCTCGCGGCAGCATATTTCCCCGCGGATTTTTGAAAATCGCGGCGCCATGCTATAATCGGCTTAAACAAGCGTTAACATCCTGATTTGTCGAGGGTGATTCTATGAAAGATTACACGATT
>CADATR010000158.1 GCA_902790885.1 uncultured Eubacteriales bacterium | reverse complement strand
TGATGAAGCGGCAGAGATGATCCTGATCTATTCGAATAATGCATTCGATGCACTTGCCGGACTGACTGAGGAGGAGCTTGTACAGAAAGGTCAGGCGTTTATCTGCCATGTTGAACGGATACTTGGTGCAGAAGAGGGTAGTCTGGCACCTGCAATCATGAATATCCTGAACAGATAATACTCAAAAGGGACTTGCCTCTGTATATGGCGGGTCCCATATATTGGACCATTCTACCGACAACCTGTCGGTAGACAAAGGGGTAGCAAAAATGGAACAACGATCAAACTACAATAAATTCCTTCTTCTCTGGAGCGGAGAACTGGTGTCGGCAATAGGCTTGGGCCTTACTAGCTTTGGCCTTGGCGTATATGTATTCCAAAAGACAGGAAGCGCTGCTGACATGGCGCTTGTGGCTCTGCTGGCATTCCTGCCGGTGCTGCTTCTGAGCGCGCCTGCGGGAGTCGCGGCTGACCGATATGACCGGAGACTGCTTATGATGGCCGGCGATGGGCTGTCAGCACTCGGGCTTGTATATATCCTTATTTGCATGCTTTCAGGCGAGGCAAAGCTGTATCAGATATGTATAGGTGTATTCATAAGCTCAGTGTTCTCATCGCTTCTCGAGCCTTCCTACAGAGCGACGGTTACAGATCTCCTGACAAAGGAGGAATACTCGAGAGCAAGCGGCATGGTGAGCATAGCCGGCAGCGCGAGATATCTTATATCACCGCTGATCGCCGGCTTTCTGCTGACAGTGAGTGATGTGAAGCTGCTTCTGATGATCGATATAGGCACATTCTTCCTGACGGTAATATGCACGGCTGTGGTCCGCAAAGGAATTTCCGCAAAGCCTGCAGATGCAGAAGGGCCTTTCCTTGAAAGCTTCAGGGAAGGCTGGGCAGCGATAAATGAGAAGCGTGGTGTGATGATACTGATCATCGTCTCATCCGTGATGACATGCTTCATGGGCGCGATGCAGATACTGGCAGAACCTATGATACTCGATTTTCAGAGCAGCAAAGTGCTGGGGATAGCTGAGACAGTATGTGCGTGCGGAATGCTGGTATCAAGTGTGATCATAGGGATCCGCGGACTGAAGAAAAACTTTACGGCCACTCTCAGCATATCACTTGTGCTTGCGGGACTGTCTATGGTCGGCTTTGGCCTTAAGGAGAACATTCTTATGATCTGCGGTTTCGGATTCATGTTCTTCTTCATGCTGCCGTTTGCGAATAACTGTCTCGACTATCTGGTCAGGACCAATATAGATGCCGGCAAACAGGGAAGAGCGTGGGGCCTGATCAGCTTCCTGTCTCAGATAGGTTATGTAGTGGCATACGGGACCGCAGGGCTTCTTGCCGATCGTGCCGCGAATGCATGGCATATCGGTGTAGGCCGGGGAGCAGCTGCAGTGATCATGGTCTCGGGAGCGATGCTCGCAGTAGCCGCGGCAGCATTGTACAGGTCGAAGGATGTAAGAAATCTGGAAGAGCAAAGTGCAGGTGAAACGTATGGACAGACGAATGATAATCAATGACATCAAAGCAAATAAGCTGGTCTCGGCTGCGACCTGTATCTTCATGGCGGTAACAGCGATGCTGCTGGGGCTTTCGATACTCCTTTATGCAAGTCTCGCTGATTCCATAGACTCTCTCATGACTGAAGCGAAGACTCCTGATTTCCTGCAGATGCATACGGGAGAACTGGATGAGGATGCTGTTTATAGCTTTTCGCAGCAGAGAAAAGACGTAGAAGCAATGCAGGTCTGTACCTTTCTGAATCTTCAGAACAGCCAGATTTCTATCGGAAATGAGTCTTTTGAGAACAATATGCAGGATAACGGGCTCAGCTGCCAGAGCAGCCTGTTTGACTATCTCGTAGATGCGGACAATAAAGTGATTTATCCATCTGAAGGAGAGGTGTACGTGCCGGTATGCTACAGGAAGGAGTACGGGACAGAAGCCGGAGATGTGATGAGGATCGGAACGGAAGAGCTGATCGTTGCGGGATTTCTGCGTGATTCACAGATGAATTCGATGATGGCTTCTTCCAAGCGGTTCCTGATCAGCGAGCCGGACTATGAAAGACTCAGACAGCTCGGCAGTGAGGAATACCTGATAGAGTTCAGGCTTAAGGATGGCAGCGATATCAATGCCTTTGCTACAGCATACAAGGATGCAGGACTGCCCGATAACGGTCCTGCGATCACGTATCCTCTTATCCGGATGATGAATGCACTTTCAGATGGCATGATGATACTCGTAATACTGCTTGTAAGCGTTGTGGTACTGCTTATCTCGATGCTGTGCATCAGATACATTATCCTGACTCAGCTTGAGAAGGATAAAACCGGTATAGGAATGCTGAAAGCGGTGGGAATATCAAGGCGTGACATAAGGAAGCTCTATATGTCAAAGTACCTTATCTTATCCGTTGTCGGATGCATGACGGGTGTTATCGCAGCAATCATCACGGCAAAACCAGTCGGCGCGCAGATGAGAGAGCTTTACGGGAATGCCGGAAACATCGGACTGATATATGCGTTTATGATACTTGGAGCGCTAGCGGCTGAAGGGGTGATCCTGCTGTCGGTGCACAGAACTCTCCACAGGACAGACAGAATATCTGCTGCCGATGCACTTTACGGGAGAGGAAGCTTCGGGAAAAAGAAGAATCTCTGGCTGCCTGCAATGATCATCACTGCAGCGGCGATGTTCATGATACTCGTGCCGCAGAATATGAAGAGCACTATTGAGGCGCCTGAATTCGTCACATATATGGGGATAGGCGAGAGCCATATCCGTATCGATATAAGGCAGACGGGGAATGTCAGGAAGATCGCCGGAGAAGTGGCTGAAGACATAGGGCATGACAACAGAGTACGTAATTATGTGCTGATGGAAACAGGCTCCTACAGGACGATCCTCCGGAACGGGTCGTCGTATAATCTCATGATCGAAAACGGGGATCACAGCAGATTCCCTGTGAGATACACAGAAGGCAGGTATCCTGAAAATGACAGGGAGATAGCTTTATCTGTCCTGAATGCTGAAGAGATGGGCGTGAAGCTGGGGGACGAAATCATTGTCTGCAAGGAAATGAAGGACGGCACTGCGGAGGAGATTTCCTGCAGTGTATGCGGGATCTATTCAGACATCACTAACGGAGGCAAAACAGCTAAAGCCTGTATGAGAGATCCGGATGAGGCAACGCCGGTAATGTGGAGCATCATCTATCTTTCACTTACAGATGAGCATCTTGCCGGAGAGTGGACAAAGGAATATCAGGACAGATTCTCGTCCTTCGAAAACGGCGTCAAGGTCACACTGATCGAAGACTACCTGAAGGGGACGTATGGCCAGACAATAAGAAACATCTCAAAGGCAGCCTCGGTCTCTGCTGTCATGGCGTGTTTTGTACTGTTTATCGTGATGCTTCTGCTGGTACGGCTGGTGCTCTGGAGAGAACGCAGCGACAGTTCGCTCAAGAAAGCATTGGGATTTACGTCTTTAGATATCCGCATGGAATATCTGAAGAAGACTTTGACATATATACTGCCGGGGATAGTGTTGGGAGTGTTTGCCGGGATCATTCCGGGGCAGAGTCTGGCGGCGCTGCTTCTAAGGTCCATGGGAGCATACAGCTTCCGCTTTATCATCGATCCGCTGACAGTGTTTGCGGCTGCGCCGGCTATGACAGCAGCGTCTGCCATGTTTGCCGCAATTATAAGTTTGACGGAAGTTAAAAGAATTCATGCATGGGAATGCCTCAGGGCAGGGGCAGTAAAGTGATTACATGGGGAAAATGGTGACTGAAATGAAAGAATTGCTGAAAGTAAAACATCTGGGTAAGGCGGATATCCTGAAAGACATAAACTTTGAAATCAGAGAAGGTGAGATGGTCGCTGTCATGGGACCGTCCGGATCAGGAAAATCCACACTTCTGTATAATGTATCCGGCATGGATGATCCGGACACCGGGGAAGTGATGCTGGGAGATAAGATGATCACCGGGCTGAATGAGGATGAGAAAGCCGAACTGAGACTGAAAAGAATGGGCTTTGTGTTCCAGCAGATGAATGTGCTGGAAAATCTGAACATAATAGACAATATAG
>CADATR010000157.1 GCA_902790885.1 uncultured Eubacteriales bacterium | reverse complement strand
TTACTATTTGTCTTCGCCCTGTTTTTGCAGTTTCGTCTTTCACCCTTGTTCTCCACCTGCCGTCGTTACCCTGGCTGATGGAAAATGGATGATCATCTATGATTTTCTTCCTTTCTATGTCTACCATCATTTCTCTGACGCCGTCCAAGTCAATACTACCATCAGAATTACGATACTGTAAACAATCGTCCGGGGACTTTGTAATGAATTCCAAGACTTCCGCATCAGCTGGCTTCAGCGCAAGTCTCAGCGTGTCGGTCGTGACAGTTGTGACGGTGTTAGCGGGAGTTGTCCTCCTGACCGTCACGACCGTCACAGCCGTCACAGATTTCGAAGGAGAGTACTCTTCCTTCGGAATGTGTCCTTCTGTAAGTGTACTCAATACCTTCATCAATAAGCAGGCTCATACGGTACTGATTCACGTACTTGGTAAGAACATTTGGCGCGACCGACTCTTCGCCAAGCTCTTCAAGTAATTCAGTTGCTGAGCCCCTCCAGGTCCTGCGAGCTCTCAGGAAATCTATCAGCCTGAATAATATCTCAGGCGTGTGCTCCTGAGATATCTGCTCCTGTGTCTTCTCGCTGATCAGCTCCCATTTGTAGTCAGTGAAGCGTATCGTCAGCTCTTTGTACTGAAGATCTCTGCCCTTTATACTCAGCGTAGCCTGATCAGTGTACTCATTTTCCTTGTCGAGAAGAAACATTGTATCAGCAGCTCCAATGATACCTTTTGTACCATTGAATCTGTTGAACCTGTTGCGGGAATCTCCCTGCTTCCTAACATGGTGTACCAGGAAGACAGTCAGATCATGTTCTCTAGCAAACTTGATGATCTTTTCCATGTCCGCATAGTCATTAGCATAGCTCATCTCGCTGTCATTGCCCCTCGCCAGCTGAAGGGTATCAATAATGACGAGCTTGATGTCGGGTAGTTTCTCAACCATTCTGGTCACCTGATCAATGAGCCCCTCAGATAGAGTAGCACTCTTATTTACCAGATAGACCTTACCGGGAGAGATCTCATCTGTCAGCCTGAACAGCCTGTCCTGAAGCCTGCTGTATGTGTCTTCAAGGCTGAGATAGATCACATTACCCTGTCTAACGGGATGGCCGAGGAAGTCCTCTCCCTTAGCTATGCACAGAGCCAGATGAAGCATCATCCAGCTCTTACCAGTCTTTTCATCACCGGCAATCACATTTACTCCGCCGGGGATCAGATCTTCCACAAGAAATTGTGGCCTGTCTATTGGAGCCATAAGCAGCTCCTGTGCGTCTACAAATATTAAGTTTTCTTGCATTAGAATACCTTTTTCCTTTCACGCAAAAAAGACTCCCGGGAAGGGAGTCTGAGTAATAACGTATTTAGTTCTTTCTTAGTGATAACTTATGAGAATCCGAAGTTGAGACCGGAGAACTCCTGATATTGATTTCCAAGCTTCTTTATGCGCTTTACCACAGCGCTGTGAGTCTTGTAGCCAAGCCTGTCCGCGATCTCCTGAGTGGTGTAGCCTTCTGCTCTCATCTGTAATATCTGCTTGTCCTTATCTTCGATCGTGGACAGAAACCTGTTTACATCGACCCGAAGCTCTACCTCTTCTTCGAATGAGCTGATAGGATCGGGGATCTCCCATTCTATATCGTCATAATACTTCCTGCATTGTTCCTGATATCCTTCAAGGGAGAACTCAGCTTTCTTTGACCGCGTGTGATACCACTTGCGGTAGAAGTCAGTCTTCTGATTGCTTTCCCTGTAATCAAAGTCCTCGATACACCTGAATTCCTTTGCTGTATCTATGACCGGCTGAAGATCGTTGGACTTAACAGCCCACGGCACTGCGAGTGATAACATAAAGGTCACTGCTTCCCATGACATATAGTTGAACACATAGTCATTTTCACCGCTTGCCAGAAGTTCTTCTATCGTTGGCATATATCCGCACTCCTGCAGAGCACGTGCCCATATGCCTGGTCTATGAGCGAGTTTCCAAGCCGGCTCATCCCCGGAGAATATTTCCATATACGGGATATCCGGGCAGAGAAACGACCATACCATATATGCGTAGGCATCTGAGAGAACCAGATTGAAAAGATCGCTCTCGACTACAGCTATCGCTTCCTCATCCTTCATGAGCCCACCAATAGTACGCGGGATACTGTATACAGCACCACCACACTTCCGCACAATGTCTTCCGGAATGAAATAAAACGCCGGGATCCACGCAGCATTTCTTAGCGGCGTTACGGATCCATCTTTGCGTTTTATCATTATTGGCTGTGTCTGCACTACGGAGCGCAATTCTGCCATCAGCGTCTACCTCATGATCATAGTTTTTTACCTGTACACATGGTATCGGAAGAACTGTCCCTTTTTTGTCCCTGCCAGCTTTCAGGGAACAAAACGTGTTCGCGCAGTCCGTTAATTGAACATCTCGTTCAGGGCCTTCTGAAGTTCTTTTGCTTCGTCTTCAGTCAGGGTCAGTCCTTTGAGCGCCGCTCCTTCAGGAGACCATGTTCTGAGATCTATCTTCGGCTCTGCTCCGTTCCAGGACACAAGATTCAGTTCCTTTCTGTATCCTGTATCCGGACCACTTATTACAGCGAACCTCTTGATCACTTCCATTGTTATTCCTGTCATATCTAACTTCTCCTTTCATAAAAAAGCAGCTCTCACAGCTGCATGTTGTAATAATTGTTATTGTGTTGTAGGTTGTTGCGTTCATCGCTCCATATCCCGTCCTTTTTTTGCGAGCTTTCTTGCGGCGCGCTGCTTCTCACGCTCGGCAATCAGCTTTTCTCTTTCGGCCTGTTCTCTTGCAGCCTTGTCCCGGAATAGATCCTTCAGTTTGTTAACAAATGCTGTGACCAGCTCAGGGAAGTGCTCCATAGCATCCAGGAACGGTCTTGTCTTCTCGGTAAGTTCTTCATACTTCTTACTGAGATTCTCATACCGTGTGCTGTATCTCTCAAAACCATCCCTGTAGTACTCTATAGTCCTTTGCATATCCCAAAGCCTGTTCCTGCTTGTGAGGCCTTCCTTGGCAAGAGCAGTGAGTTCTTTGTAGTCTTCACCGGAGAGAACGACCTTGCCTGTGATGTTCTTCTTCCCAAGGCTGTCTATATCTTCATACCTTGTCTTTGCATCAAGTGCCGGCTCATACTGCAGTCTGTACTGCTCAATGCGGCCCTCTATTTCGGAAAGCCTTTCCTTGTCCTTCTCGATCTTGAACTGAAGAGTATCAAGATGCTCAGCAGTGCTGCCTTTCTCTCCGCGCTCAAAGCCTGTGAAGCCATGACTTATCATGTGCTCATATACTTCATCCTGAAGTATGCTGTAGGACTTCCTGTACTTAGGCTTGCCGTTGGCTCTAAGTATGACTTCACCATGCTCATCAGTCTCCGGGATATTGGATGCCCATTTCTTCGAGTGGCTCACCTGATGAATCACTTCCTTCACTGTGCCTCTCAGCTCAGGATCCCTGCACCTTTTGCTCCACTTCACATCCTTATCCACGACAGGGATCACCATGGCGTGAAGGTGATAGTGGTACACATCTTTACCGAACCTCTCGCTTGCCTCTGTGTTCAGTTCATCAGCATGCATGACTGCGGAGACAATATGATCTGCTCCAAACTTCTTCTCTATGAAGTGGTAGGCTTCCTCATAGAATCTCTTAGCGTACTCATAACCTCCATGATCCTCGAAGTACTGCGTGTTGACATCAATAATGATCTCATCGAGCAGAGTCGCATCCTCGCGGAGACCTCTGGTGGAGATCACCCCATCGGCTTCGAGCCTCCTGAAAATCTCAGTGTAGGTCTCATCACCGGGGTCTTTGAAGTGGATGTTGTACCTGCTCATCTCAGTGATAACGTTCTCATTGCCATAGGACTCATTCCTGCGCTCGTTATGTCTGTAGATCTTGTCAAGGCCTGATGCCTTGTACTGGACTACTCTCGCGCAGGACATGTCCGGCTTCTGTTTTGCCATTCGTTTTCTGAATGTGTGTAACCCACTATGACACTTTCAGCTTCGCTGCAAAGATGTCGTGGGCAAGGCTTTCCCCCTTGACTCCCTGCGGAACCGAAAAAGAGGAGCCATACAGGTGCTTGCACCTTTGTTGCTCCTCCTTGCTCGCGTGAACGCTCACGCAAATCTCTCCTGTTATCAGTCGAGATTCCTTTCCGGTCCCGACCCCGCTGCAATAAAAAAGACCGCAGCGGCGGACTAAATCTTAAGTAGTAACGATTCATTTTTTCTGTTTCCTCCTCTTGGAATTGTACTCGGGACATGAAATGATCACGGCACGGAAGCTTTGCTTACATTCACGATCGCATTTTCTGCAGAGTTCGTTATAAGTT
>CADATR010000156.1 GCA_902790885.1 uncultured Eubacteriales bacterium | reverse complement strand
GAATTTCTCTGCAGTCATGCCGTTGTACTTCAGGAACCCCATGACCGCGAACGGGAACGCCGCCACTATGCACAGCCAGCTGGTGGTCTCAGTCCCGAGTATGGGATTGAGACCAAGGTAGATGCCGACTGCCACGCCGCATGCAAGGACAGAAAAAAAGAACTGCCTCAGCGACAGTCCGAAGAACATTGACTCTGTGTAGTCTCTTATTTCTCTGTTGATGCGAACCTCCATAGGGTCTACCTCCCTTCGGCTACCATGTCACCGCGCTCACGGTCAGGGTTCACCTTATCCAGTCCGCGGTCGCCCCTGCTGTAGTGATAGACGTTGTCCGAGAGGATGTCCTTCTCGTCCACAACAGTCCTATTGGCCTGCTTCACCATGTCGCAGAGTTCCTTTTCAGTGATTCCCGGAGCGTCCGGCACAAGGATGACCTCATGCACGCTCGAAGGGAGAATATAGTAGTCAGAGCCGAGAAGCTCAGCTGCCTTCTCCTTCACATCCGGGTAGAACAGCGCTGCCGCTCCGAGTGAACCGCTTGCGTTGGTCAGCACATACATGCCACCGATATCCTCAGGCGCGATCGGCTCATCCCTGTCAAGCAGGTTCACCCTCTCCGGGCTGAAGAGTGCGCTGCTCATGTCTATGAGCATTGCCGGCTCTGCGATCGCGGAGTTCTTCATCGCCTGTGCAAAGAGCTTCTCCTTGTCTACTCCAAGCGTTTCAAGCACATTGTTATTGATCGCGATCCTCCAGTCGCCGCCTTTGTCCTCGCCCATGTTGATGTCTGCGATCACGGCAAGCCCGTGGCCTACGCTCACATGAGGCGTGCTCATTAGGAACTCGCGGTTACGCTTCTTCTCAAGGAGCCTGACAGTCAGATTGTCCTTTACCTTGTCGTAGCTGAGGTCTATTTCCGGCGGCTTGACCGCATTTCTTGATGCCGTATACATATTCGCCATCTCAGTCGCGAGATATCCTATGTCCGCTCCGTCCTTGTATGCCTGATACATCTCATCGACATACAGTGTCGGCGCAGCATCACTGCCCGGCATCCTGAAGGTCAGGCCGTGCAGCTTCTGGTCATTCATTTTGACCACTTCCACATCATCGATGATGACATCCTTATATACGTCATCCGGCAGATAGTCCCTTACCTCTTCCTTCATCTTCTCAATGAAATCTCTTACTTCCAGCATTTTTTGCATTCCTCCATTTCATTTTCCACAGTTTGTAACGGTACTGATCGATCCTCTTTGCTCTTGCGTTCTCCGCAGAGTCTGCCGGGATCACGGCAATGTCCTTAGTGATAACTTCCAAAACTGCCTCCTTTCTTAGACACCCATGATTTCCTTAACGAGGTGGTCGCTCATCTTGACCATGCCTACGAGCACGAGCATATTGAACGCCAGCTCTCCGACATACTTCCATACCATAGTCGCTGCGGCAGCATCTTTGTCCACGACAGGCGGACTGGCTGCGAACTTGCTGAATATGATGCAGGCAAGCACTATGATCGCGCCTTCAAGGCACACTCCCGCATAGTTCTTCAGAAAACTGACTCCTACGCTTTGGGTAGGCTGTCCGGCGAATGTCGAGAGTGGTATAGGAGCTATCGCCGTGTACATATACAGGCGGAAGAATCTGCCGTATACAGTGAGTATGATGATGAATGACATCACGGTGATGAACAGGCTTCCGATCAGCGTCACAGCCCAGAGCGGGATGCTCTCGAAAAAGCCGCAGTCCTCTATCGCTGTTACCATCTCGCTCGGCAGGGTCGTCTTGGTAGCCGACCCTATGCCGGAAGCGTTCATGATCGTCCTCATCGCTCCCTGCGCTATATCGAAGAGCGCCAGCATCAGATCAAGTCCGTATGTGACAACGCCTTTTGCGATGGCGAACCTGATAAACAGCTTCAGAGCATGCTCCGGTCTCTTCACATCAGTCAGGCTTCCGCAGGTCTTGACTACGCCCATCAGGAAAAACAAAACGAGCAGTGCCAGGCCTATGCCCTTTACTGCTCCGTTGATCTGTACGATGACGTGCCATATGCCTCCGCCCTTGAAGCTCTGAGGTGACGTGGTCAGCAGCGACCACACTTCCGCCATCTTCGTATTCCATGTGTTCAGTGCATTCTCAAGATTCTGCACTACCCAGTTGTCGCTGTCCAAACCCTGTCACCTCCCCTCCTGATTCGTCTCATATAAATCATGTGCGTTACCTCTCCTCTCTGTCGCGGTCAGCTTTTTTGCGGCGGGTTACTCCATGCTTGACCCTGTCATTCAATTCCGCTCTCTTCCCGTTATTGAACTTTTTGGTGTCTCCCACGAGGTATCCTGTGATTCGTCTTATTCGTTCGAACTCAACGCCCTCGCCGACCATGCCGTCCACATTCTTTACTCTGTTGTTCGTCATGTGCCTTCCTCCTTTCCTGCGCATAATAAACAGCCGGCACTTTCGCGCCGGCCGCCAACAACTTTATTATTTTAGCGATTATTTCTTTCCTATGATCTTTACCGCAGTTCCATACGCAAGCACTTCAGCCGCAGTGTCCATCACCTGCGATGAACCGTATCTGAGGCCTATGACTGCATCCGCACCAAGTTCCTCTGCCTCATCGACCATACGCTTCGTGGCGATCTGCCTGGCCTCGATCAGCATTTCTGTGTAGCCGACGATCTCTCCGCCGACAAGCGTCTTCATGCCCGCCATGAAATCCCTGCCAATGTTCTTGCTCTGCACTACTGTGCCCTTAACGACTCCCAGCACCTCTATGTCTGCGCCCGGGATATAGTCAATACTTAGAAGCTTCATCGATCTCTCCTCTCTTTACTTCGCCGAGTCTCTGCACCAGAGCCACGACTACTCCAACAATGATTCCGCCGAATATGATTACAAATACCGCAATCATTCCCCACGGTGCCGGGTCCTCACTGTTCGCCAATAGTACGGCGACCAGCATAAGCGCCGCGATCATTATGACTGCGATGGCGGACAGGATCGCACCGGTCCTGCGCTTTTTAACATCAGACATCTTTACATTCACAAACCTGACGCCTCCTTTCTCCAGCTCCTTCATCCGGTCAAGATAAGCGGAAGCATCGATATCCGATACGTCGTCTACTTCGTCCGACAGCATACGGCAAAGCGTTGCCATGTGATTCAGATTCTCCTTTTCACGATCGAGCTTTTCCATGTGCCCGCTCATGCATGTGTCGAAATCCAGTTCGCCGTTCTGTAGCATCCGGATGTTCTCGCAGGATATCCCAAGCTGTCTCAGAAGCTTTATCCTCTCCAGCTGCTTTGCATCCTCAAGGGTATATTCCCTGTACCCGTTCTGCGGATCGCGTCTGGGCTTGATCAGTCCCTGATCCTCATAGAACCTGATATTCTTGCTCGTCATGCCCGCCAGTTCGGCGATCTGATTGATCTTCATATCGCGATATCTCCTGTCTGCTTCCTTATCCTGGTCAAACGATAAGCCTTCCATAAAGTGGAAGGTCAAGCAGTTTTTGAAAAAAATATTATTTTTGTCTTCTCCAGATGAAACTGACTGTTTCTTCATCCCTGCTTTCTACAGAAAAGCCTAGATTTTGATATATCTGGAACGCATACCGTGCTGGCGGAATCTCGTAGCGGATGGTCTCAAAGCCTGACTGCTGAAGATCATCCATGAGAAGGTTCAAGAGTTCCGTTCCTATGCCGTATTCAGCGAACTGACCCTTGAGATTCATCTTCATGACAGCCTCAGTGCCGTCAGAGTTCGTTTCAGCGTATGACAAGCCGGCAAGCTCGTCACCTATCCTGGCAACGAAACGATGGCCGCCCATATGGTCAACATGGTATGAATCCTCATATGGCCAGCCCAGCCTTCTGGTATTCAGATATTCTCTGAGGTCTTCTTTGTTCATCACTTTCCTATTTCAGCACTAGCGAACTGTCTGCCGCACCTTCCCTGATTTTGTTCACTTCCTCGTATACCGTCTGATAGTCTGCAGCAGCCTGTTCGTCCGACGGGTCGAACTGCACATCTGATGGATATTCAGCGATATACATCTTCCCGTTCTTTTCTCCTATGACACTATAGCTCGGAAGCATCTCGTAGTCCTTGTCCGCCGGATCATAAGCCTTGATCGAGACAAGCCTTCCGCCGCAGTTT
>CADATR010000155.1 GCA_902790885.1 uncultured Eubacteriales bacterium | reverse complement strand
AGAGAGTCGAGGAAGTCCCTGAGCTTGAAAAGCAGGTAAAGGACTTCAGGGAAAAATATTATCCTGAAGTGGTGCGCCTGACAGACGATTACAACCAGAAGATAGCTGACATGGGCAAGCTCAGCGCAGAGCTTCCTAAGGAGGAGGTCACAAGTGATGCTTCGGGAGCGCCTGTGATCAATTCCAACCCTAACTATCTGCAGGAGCAGGCCGATGAGATCAAGGCTCAGCTTATAAGCCTCATCGACTCTGTAACGGAAGCATCCGAAAACCTGCTCGAAAAGCTCCATGAAGACGACATCATGGATATTACAACGGATATCAAAATGCTGCAGACTACGCTCGCGAGCAAGGGCCTGCTGGATTCAGATTTCGACATCTAAGAGAGAACAAAAAAGGAGGACAAGATGGCAGATTTTGAACTTACCCCTGAAGCTGTAGTTGACGCAGCAGAGACACAGGCAGTTGACCTTGAGGCACAGGTACAGGACGTAGCGGCACAGGCTGCTGCTATCGATGTGGCTCCGGCTATCGATTTCGCGCCTGAATTCGCGCCTGCAGAAGAAGAGAAGAAGGAAGATCCTCTCGCTAAGTTCACACCTGATGAGCAGAGACAGATCAGAGCGGTCGCAGACAAGATCGACATCACTGACAGCAACGCTGTACTCGGTTACGGCGCGAGCGCGCAGCGCAAGGTATCCGACTTCGCTGACGGCGCTCTCCAGAGCGTAAGAACAAAAGACATGGGCGAGACAGGACAGGTACTGACATCCCTGCTCGTTGAACTCAAGTCAAACGGCGAAGAGAAGAAGAGCTTCTTCGGAAAGCTGTTCGGAAGCGCTGAGAAAAACTTCGAGAGACTTAAGACCCAGTACACAACAACTGAGGCAAACATCGACAGGATCGTAAAGCTTCTTGAAGAGCATGAAGAGCAGCTGCTCAAGGACATCGTTCAGCTCGACAGACTCTACGACAAGAATAAGCTCTACTTCAAGGAAGTATCGATGTACATCGAGGCAGGCAAGCTTGCTCTTGAGAAAGCAAAGACAGAGACTCTTCCTCAGCTCGAGGCAAAGGCAAGAGAGACCGGTTCCGTAGAAGATACACAGGCGGCTCAGGATTACGCTGACATGATCACAAGATTCGAGAAGAAGATCTACGATCTCGAGCTCTCCAGAACAGTCTGCCTGCAGTCTGCTCCTGAGATCAGAATGGTGCAGAACTCCGACACCATCATGTCTGAGAAGATCCGCTCCACTATCGTAAACGTCATCCCTATGTGGAAGACTCAGATGGTGCTGGCGCTCAACAACTATCATACACAGAAGGCTATCGAGGCTCAGCAGGCAGTCACAGAGGCTACCAATGAGATGCTCAAGAAGAACGCTGAAGCTCTTCACCAGAGCACAGTCGATACAGCAAAGGCAAGCGAGAGAGGCATCGTCGACATCGAGACACTGCAGCACACCAACCAGGAGCTGATCACAGCGCTCGACGAGATCATCCAGATCCAGGAAGACGGCAAGGTCGCAAGAGCAGAGGCCGAGAAGGAACTCGCGAGGATCGAGCAGGAGCTCAAGGACAAGATGCTCGGCATCGCTGCCAACGCAAGATGGACAGGCGAGGATATCGCTGCATCCAGAGCAGAAGAAAAATAAGAGATGGCAAAGCAGAACAATGCCAAAACCAACACAACAGAAAAGAGCCGGCGGACGCCGGCTCTTGCTCTATTGCTTGCGGTCCTGATCGCAGCGGCATTTTTTGTGATGTCCGACGCGCCGCTTGTGAAGGGCGCCCGCGATGCTCTCATGCAGAAGCTTGGCTACGAATCTGTTGATGAGAGCGAGGAGGGGCAGAGCGGCACAGACAGCGGCGAAGAAAAAGACGATGAGGCCGATGAGTGGGACAGCAGCGCGTCGATAGATCCGTCAGATCTGCCGGAGTATAACGGACAGCACTACGTAAAGGTGAACAGCGGCGTCCCTGCCTTTCCTGACGATGTATATGAGCGGGCAGGACTCATAAAGGACGGCGATGGCTGGAAAACAAAGGGCAATCTTCTGGGGACCGTGGACTCAAACAAGCTCACTCCGTATGAATACTACGGGAGCCTTGATGATCTGGACCGGTGCACCTTTGCGTACGGATGCCTCGGTGAGGAGACTATGCCTCAGCAGGGGCAGGAGCGCGGCGACATATCTTCGGTGCACCCTTCAGGCTGGGCAAAGGCCCAGAACTGGGAGCGCTGTCATCTTATAGCGTGGGCGCTTTCTGCAGAGAACGCGAATCCTTCGAATCTCATCACCGGTACCCACTATCTCAACTACGACGGCATGAGACCTCTTGAAGAGGAAGTTGAGCAATATATCTGGAACACAGGCAATCATGTGCTGTACTATGTAAAGCCGTGGTTCAGCGGAAACGAGCTTGTGGCCAGAGGAGTGCAGATGACCGCGTGGTCGGTAGAAGACAAGGGTAAAGGCATTTCGTTCAACGTGTATTGCTTCAATGTGACGCCTGAAGCTGAGATAAACTATAAGACAGGAGTCGTTACGACTTCAGAACAGGCTGTACAGGACGCAAGAACCTATGTTATAAATACACGATCGGGAGTCTTCCATTACCCGACCTGCGACGGCGTAAAGGAGATGTCGAAGCACAACAAGAAGACAGTTACAGCTACACGCACAGAACTTACATCGCAGGGCTATACACCTTGCGGCTACTGTGAACCATAGGGCAGTTATTTTGATTAATATCAGCAAGGAGATTTAATTATGCAGACGATCAGGGCGATAAAGATTAAACTTGCAGAAGGCGGATACGATGACGGTTTATCGCATATTTACTGCCGGCCCGCAGATGAGCTTCAGCCATATCGCGACAGAATGTCGCGCGTGATGGACGGCTTTATCAGTGAGTTTAAGAAAAATGAAGACGCTGAAGCCGTGATCTTTTCCGCGCCGGGCAGAACTGAGATCGGGGGCAATCACACAGATCACCAGCGCGGCAAGGTGCTCACGGGAGCTGTAGATCTTGATGCCATTGCATGCGCCGCTCCGAACGGCACAGATAAAGTCAGGATCTTTTCGGAGGGATACGGACTCACTGAGGTGGAGATCACGGATCTGTTCCCGAAAATAGAAGAAAAGAACTCAACGAAGGCGATCATTCGCGGCACACTGGCGGCTATATCGCAGAAGGGCTTCGAACTGGGAGGCTTTGACGCGTATGTTACTTCAGATGTACCGGGAGGCTCCGGCCTTTCGTCTTCCGCGTGCTTCGAGGTGCTCATCGGTGAAATCGTAAACGGTCTTTTCTGCGGAGGCGCACTGGAGGCAGCGGAGATCGCAAAGATCGGCCAGTATGCCGAGAACGTATATTTCGGCAAACCTTCAGGTCTGCTCGATCAGATGGGCTGCGCAATCGGTGGGATAGTCGCCATCGATTTCAAAGATAAAGATCACCCGGAATACCACGCGGTAGACATAGATTTTGCTGACACCGGCTATGCTCTGTGTATTGTGGATACCGGCGCTGACCATGCGGATCTTACTGACGACTATGCTGCAGTTCCGGCAGAGATGAAGTCCATCGCTTCATATTTCGGCAAGGAAGTGCTGAGCGAAGTCGATGAAAGCGATTTTTATGCCAACGTGCCGGCTCTCAGAAAAGAGAAGGGAGACAGGGCTGTAATGCGCGCCATGCATTACTATACCGATTGCCGCAGAGTGGAGCAGCAGGTGGAGTCTCTCGAAAAACACGATATTGAGCGCTTCCTGAGTCTTGTAAGCAGCTCTGGACACTCATCGTACATGTATCTGCAGAATGTAGATACATACAGAGACCCGGCAAATCAGCCTGTTGCCGTAGCTCTCGCCATGGCCCGCTATTATCTCAGAGGCCGCGGCGCAAGGAGAGTTCACGGAGGCGGGTTCGCGGGCACGATCCAGGCATTCGTGCCGCTTGATATGGTAGATGAATTCAAAAATGGTATGGATTCGTTGCTCGGAGAAGGAGCGTGCAGAGTCACATACATCCGTCCGGTCGGCGGCTGCGCACTTACAGAATAGGAGGCTTGCTTTATCACAGCTTATAGAATACGCAGTCAGAAAGAACTGGCTGAAAGATGAAGACAGGGTATGGGCATCCAACAGGATTCTCGAGGCCCTGCAGGCCGATGGGTTTGACGGCCTTGTACCGGCAGATGGAGAGCTGCCGCCTATTCAGGAGATCCTCGATCGTCTGTGCAGATATGCGTTTGAGCATGGTGTGATCGACGGCGATTCAGCGACCTATTTTGATCTTTTTGATACAAAGCTGATGGGGCTTCTGATCCCGAGACCATCCGAGATCACCGAAGAATTTTACAGAAGATATGAATCCTCGCCTGAAGAGGCGACCGATTGGTACTATGAATTCTCCGGAGATACCAACTACATAAGACGTGACCGTATCGCAAAGGACCGCAAATGGACGGTTGATACCGAGTACGGAACTATCGACATAACTATCAACCTCTCCAAGCCGGAGAAAGACCCTAAAGCAATAGCGGCTGCCGGCAAGGCGAAAGCTTCGGGATACCCGAAGTGCCTGCTGTGCGCAGAGAACGAGGGCTACGCGGGCAGACTGGATCATCCGGCAAGGCAAAATCACAGGGTGATTCCGATCAGCATAGGGGGTAAGGATTTCTTCCTGCAGTACAGCCCGTATGTCTACTATAACGAGCACTGCATAGTCTTCAATAAGGAACATATTCCTATGCATATAGACAGGCAGGCTTTTACAAACCTGCTGGATTTTGTGACGCTGTTCCCGCACTACTTTATCGGATCAAATGCCGATCTTCCTATAGTCGGAGGCAGTGTGCTGAGCCACGATCACTATCAGGGCGGCAACTATGAATTCGCGATGGCTCGTGCCGGCGTCGAAAAGGAGTTTTCCGTACCGGGATTTGAAGATGTCAAAGCCGGTATCGTGAAATGGCCGATGTCAGTCATCAGGATTAGTTCCAAGGACAAGGAAAGACTGATAGATCTTGCTGTTCTCATACTGGATAAGTGGCGTGCATATGATGACGAATCGGCTTTCATCTTCCATGAGACCGAAGGTGAGCAGCATTCAACGGTCACTCCTATAGCTCGCAGAAGGGGTGAGGCTTACGAGATGGACCTCGTGCTTCGCAATAACATAACGACAGAAGAGAATCCTCTCGGAGTCTTCCATCCACATGCCGACAAGCATCACATCAAGAAAGAGAACATAGGTCTTATCGAGGTCATGGGATTGGCTGTACTGCCTGCACGCCTTAAGGGTGAGCTGGAGGCAGGGCGCCTTACCGAGGAGGAGACCGGTAAAGTATTTGCTGCAGTCCTCGAAGATGCAGGAGTTTTCAAGAGAACAGATGAGGGAATGGCAGCGTTCGAACGTTTTATCAGTGAGTTGAGAAAGTAAGATGAGCAAAGATCCTCTCTTTAAAAAAAGAGTAATAATGTGTGTGGTCGGAGTCGTGCTTTCCGGAGTTGCAGTAAGCTTCTTCAAATCGGCCGTGTTCGGCGTAGACCCG
>CADATR010000154.1 GCA_902790885.1 uncultured Eubacteriales bacterium | reverse complement strand
AGGAATACCCGGCCGGAGCACTTGTATGCGCGTTCTACCTCTGCGGCGGAATACGCGGAATGGAGAGAGGTACTCTTTCTGAAGAGAGGAACGCTGACGGCAGCGAGAGATTCGCTTCGATGGAGCTCGTGAGACTGGCTCTTCCAAGGCGAGTGTTCACACTTTCGCAGGTCGAATACGTGATTGACAGGGTAAAATGGGTGTTCGATCACAGAGACATGATAGGCGGCCTGAGGTTTGTGCATGAGCCTGCGACTCTGAGATTCTTTACCGGAAAGCTCGAGGCGACATCAGACTGGCCTGAGAAGCTGGTAGCCGCGTACAGGGCGGACTTCGGTGAAGACCAGTAGAATATAGGATCATCTGTTTTCAAACGGCTGTCGAAAGGCAGCCGTTTGGTATGTTAGAATAGCTATATATATAAGGTTAAAAAAAGGAAGGACATCTGTTATGACGGATTACGATCTTATATGCAGACAGCTTGAAAGCCTGTCCGAAAACGTGGAATGGGATGTCACGGTGCTTTCAAATGCCGCTGCGCTTTTATGGGACTCGCTCGAAGATATAGTGCTTTCAAATGCCGCTGCGCTTTTATGGGACTCGCTCGAAGATATAAACTGGGCGGGGTTCTATCTTATGAAAGACGGAAAGCTTCTGCTGGGACCGTTTCAGGGAAAGCCTGCATGCACGGTCATCGAAGTCGGGAAGGGTGTCTGCGGCACGGCTGTGGCGGAAGACAAAACACAGCTCGTGAAAAATGTCCACGAATTCCCGGGGCACATCGCCTGCGACTCAGCCAGCAATTCGGAAATAGTCGTTCCTGTACATGCGGAAGGCTCGGTCTACGGAGTGCTCGACATAGACAGTCCGCTTCTTGGGAGATTTTCAGAAGAGGACAGGGACGGGCTGGAGGCGTTTGTGCGCGTGCTGGAATCCATGACGGCCATAAATTAAAGAGGGAGGATCGAGATGTTTATGACAAAGCAGCTCATCAATAACTTCCTGCCTGCAGAGAAGCACAAACCTGAAATAATCATGCTCTAAGGAGACAATATCATGAAGACTATATATTTCGCCGGAGGATGCTTCTGGGGCACCCAGAAGTTCTTTGATCAGTTTGAAGGAGTGACGAGGACAGAGGTCGGCTACGCGAACGGTCCGGATATCGCGCCATCGTATCAGGATGTCTGCGCGAGCAGCGGACACGCGGAGACTGTGCTCGTAGAGTTCGATGAGGATGTTATCAGCCTTGAAAAACTGATCAGATACTACTTCCTTGTGATCGATCCTACGTCGGTCAACAGACAGGGCCATGACGTGGGGATCCAGTACCGCACGGGCATCTATTACACAGATGCCGGCATGCTGGATGTCATCCATAAAGTTTGTAATGAAGAGGAGGAGCTCATTGGGGCGCCTCTTGCCGTAGAGGTGAAGCCGCTTGCAAACTTCTTTACTGCGGAGGAGTATCACCAGAAATATCTGGACAAGAATCCTGCCGGATACTGTCACATCCCGGCTGAATTCTTTACTCTCGCTGAAAAGTAGCAAAATGACACTGAGAAAAAGGGGCATGGATAACAGAAACGGATCAAGGCTTCAGCTTATATTTACGATGATGCTTTTCGGCACTATCGGCACTCTGTCGAGATACATCAACATGCCATCAAGCATTATCTGCCTTGGAAGGGCGTTTTTCGGTGTCGTTACTATTCTGATCTTACTCACTGCGCGCAAGGAAAGGCCGGATGCCGAAGCCATCGGGAGAAACAAGTGGTGGCTGCTTCTCAGTTCTACTCTGATGTGCTGCAACTGGATCTGCCAGTTCGAGGCGTTCAAATACACGACTATAGCGACGAGCACGCTCTGCTACTACATGCAGCCGGTGTTTTACATTATCGCCGGAGCGATCGTGCTGAAAGAAAAGCTGACGGCAAAAAAGCTTGCCTGTGTGGCTGTGGCTTTCTGCGGAATGATACTTGTATCAGGCATGCTTCAGACAGGATTGCATATATCTGAGCTTAAGGGCGTGATCTTCGGCGTGTCGGGCGGATTCTTTTATGCCATGGTAGTGCTGATCAATAAGTACATGAAGGACATATCTCCGGTCAATACCACCATAATGCAGATGGCGCTGGTATCTGTGATAATGCTCCCGTATGCGGCGGCGACAGGCGATTTCGGCGAGGCAGATATCACTGCGGCAGGTATCATCTGCCTTCTCATACTGGGCGTGCTGCACACAGGCATCGGATACATAGTTTACTTCGATGCAGTCAATAAACTCCCGACGCAGACGGTCGGGATCCTCAGTTATATAGATCCGGTCGAGGCGGTGCTGCTGTCGGCATTTTTCCTCAGAGAACCGATCAGTATTTATACAGTCATAGGAGCTATCCTGATACTCGGAGCTGCCGCGGTCAGTGAGCTGACAGACAGCGCTGAAGCATAAAGAAGGAAAGAGGTGACGTGAATGAGAAACCACGAAGTGACTAATGTGCAGCTGCTTCTTGATGAAAAGGGCGAGCTGAGAGAGCCGGGCTGGTCGAGGGGTCTGGTGCAGAAGTACCGCAGGTCCGATATAAAGGCGCCGGCATTCTGTATAAAGGAGTGGGATTACTATCTGGTCGTGAACAGGGATTTCGCTGCGGCATTCACCATCTCTGATGACGGATATGTCGGCCTGCAGTCGGTATCGCTGCTCGTGTTCGGAGATGAGCCGTGGGAGCATACGGAGACCGTTCTCAATGCTTTCCCTATGGGAAAGCTCCGCCTTCCGAATGACTCGTCTTACGGGACTACCAGGTACAGCGACAAGAGACTTCAGATGAGCTTCGAAGCCAAATATCAGGCGAGGCATTTAAAGTGTCATTTTGACAACTTCATGGACGGCAAGCCGCTCGATGCTGAAATAGTGCTGGAGCAGCCGCCTATGGACTCGATGGTGATAGCGACTCCGTGGCCTGAGAAGCACGCGTTTTATTATAATCAGAAGATCAACTGCATGAGGGCTTCCGGATATATCAGCTTTGACGGAAAGACATACCGCTTTGACCCGTCAGCTGACTTCGGCACTCTCGACTGGGGCAGGGGCGTATGGACATATGACAACACATGGTTCTGGGGCTCCGGCAATGCTGATGTGGACGGAAACAGCTTCGGCTGGAACATCGGATACGGTTTCGGCGACACCAGCGCAGCTTCCGAGAACATGCTTTTCTGGAATGGCAGGGCACATAAGCTCGATGACGTGGAATTCATAATTCCGGACGGCGGGTACATGGACATGTGGAGATTCACTTCATCTGACGGCCGATTTGAGATGACTTTTGAGCCTGTGCTCGACAGAGCAGCCTGCCTTGACTACAAGGTGATAGTGTCTGACCAGCATCAGGTGTTCGGTAAGATGAGCGGCAGGGCCGTGCTCGATGACGGCACTGAGATCGATATAAAAGACGTGATGTGCTTTGCTGAGAAGGTGCATAACAGGTACTGACATGGATTTTGAGGCGAGTACCGGAAAACTGAAAGAAATAATAAGAAGATCGAGGCGCATAGTGTTCTTCGGAGGAGCAGGAGTGTCTACCGCAAGCGGCATACCTGATTTCCGCTCGGAGGACGGCCTTTTTTCGGAGGAGTTCCGGGGGACCCCGCCGGAGACGATCCTGAGTTGATCGATGGATTCAGCGGACGAAACCTGGTGGTGATAAACAAAGAGCCCACACCTACGGATGAGCGTGCAACGCTGCTTATACGGGAAGATGTGGAAGAGGTCTTCAAAGAACTGAGTAAAAATAATAACGGATCCCGCGGGATCCGTTTTTTGTTGCGCTGTTCTACAATATTTACTTTGCTCTGGCAAGCTCCACAAGCACTTCGGCCATCTTCTCGAGTGACTGGACCGGAATGTACTCCGTATTGGAATGGAAATTCAGCCCGCCTGTAGAGATGTTAGGGCAAGGAAGCCCTTCGTACGTCAGCCTTGCGCCGTCTGTGCCGCCTCTTATAGGTATGATGACCGGTTCTGTTCCGCAGGCGCGGAATGCTGCTTCTGCGTTTTCGATCAGGAACATATGCGGTTCTATAAGCTCGCGCATGTTGCGGTACTGCTCGCGTATCTCGAGCGTGACCGAATCCTCATACTTTGCGTTGAAGTAATCGACGCATCTGCGCATGAGTTCGATTTTCTTATCGAAGAGATCTGCGTCATGATCTCTTATTATGTAGCGGGACTCAGCCTCTGCAGGAGTTCCGCTGAGCTGTGTCATATGGAAGAAGCCGTCGTATCCGTCGGTGTATTCAGGCCTCTGCTCCTGAGGGAGCATCATGTCGAGCTCGGCTGCCGTCCTTACCGCGTTGATCATGACACCCTTTGCCGAACCCGGGTGGATGTCGCGGCCTTTGAAGCGGATGCGGGCTTCAGCGGCGTTGAAGTTCTCGTATTCAAGCTCTCCGAGAGCGCCGCCGTCCACTGTGTAGGCGTAATCCATGCCGAATCCGTCTATGTCGAAGTGGTCGGCGCCTCTTCCTATCTCTTCATCAGGCGTGAAGGCAAGGCCTATTCTGCCGTGAGGGATGGAAGGGTCGCTTATAAGAGTCTCAGCCATTGTCATTATCTCGGCAACACCGGCCTTGTCGTCGCCTCCGAGAAGCGAAACTCCGTCTGTCACTATGAGGTCGCAGCCGATGTAATCACTGAGCTCCGGATAGACGTCAGGGTCAAGCGAGACATTCCCATTAAGCTTTATGACTCCGCCGTCATAGTCCCTGTGTATCCTCGCATTGGCGGCGCATCCGGGTGCGGCCGGGGATGTGTCCATGTGCGAAATGAAACCGAGGGCAGGTAT
>CADATR010000153.1 GCA_902790885.1 uncultured Eubacteriales bacterium | reverse complement strand
TTCTTCTGCCTGTTGCCTGATACATAGTCTTTGCCATTGTCTGCTCCTCCTTTCTTACCAAGTCCATACTTCAGGCTTCTGAGCTGCATGTGGATGCTCAGGTCCTGCATAAACTTTGAGCTTCTTGAACATCTGACGTCCGAGTCTGCCCTTCGGCATCATTCCGCGAACTGCGTGGAGGATGATCTCCTCAGGCTTCTTCGCTCTCATTTCGCCGAGAGTTGTCTCCTTGAGTCCGCCCGGATAACCGGAGTGTCTCTTGTAGACCTTGTCGGATTCCTTTTTGCCGCTGACTGCAACCTTCTCAGCATTGATCACGATGACGTAGTCGCCTGTGTCGATGTGCGGTGTGTAAGTCGGCTTCTTCTTTCCTCTCAGGATCATAGCTGCTTCTACAGCGAGCTTTCCGAGAGTCTTTCCTTCTGCATCGATAACGTACCACTTGCGGTCGATATCGGAAGGCTTAGCGATGTAAGACTTCATCTTGATTCCTTTCTACCTACTCGGATCTGCCTATACGCTTTGCGTCCCTTAAGGGTACGTCTGTTTTACTGCAGAGCGTTTTCGGTCCGCCTACTCGGAAGGACCTGCCCGCGCGAGCGGTCGTCTTTCTGTTTCGGCATAACTAGTAATAAATATTAGTGCTTTGGCTGCCGACATAACTGCCTGCCTCAGCTCGCGGCACAGCAAAACCCTGCGCACACGCTCGATTAGTATAAGGTTTAAGGCTCTTGAAGTCAAGCATTTTTATGTGTAAAATCGTCGCATGAGCGAGAAAAACAAGGGTAATCTTTTATTGCTTCTGACAGCAATACTGTGGGGCACGGGTTTCATTGCACAGAAACTCGGAAATGAGTTAATGCCTCCAATGACATTCAACGCGGTAAGGCAGTTTATGGCTGCGGTTGTGCTGACGCCTGTCGCCATGCGGGGACTCAGGACGAGCGGCTATTTTTCGCCTAAGGTAAGTTCGCGTGAGCAGATCGAGTACAGAAAAAAGAGACTGATAAAGGCCGGCCTGCTTTGCGGTGTATTCATGCATATAGGAACGGCGACACAGCAGATAGGGCTTCTGACCGTAAGCGCGGGCAAGTCCGGATTCATCTCTTCGATATACATAGTCTTTACGCCGCTCTTCAGCGTCATCGTGGGCACCAGAGTCAACAGACGGACTGTGTTCTGCATCGTGATGGCAATGATGGGCTTCGCGGTGATGAGCCTTAAAGGCGGTGTCGGAGGGGCGACTCAGGGAGACTGGCTCACTCTGGTGAGCGCGGCCGGATTCGCCGCCCAGATAGTTGCCGTCAACTGCTTTGTGGACAAGGATAATGCGGTGCTCATCTCTCAGGCGCAGTTCCTCTTCTGCGGGATCGTGGGTCTCGTGATAGCTGTGATCGTTGAGGGACCGACGCTGGCGGCAGTGTTTTCCGGCGTGCCGGTGCTGCTCTATCAGACGCTTGTGCCTACCGCGGGTGGATACACACTGCAGATAGTAGGCCAGAAGTACACCGATTCCTCGACCGCCGCTCTGATAATGAGTCTTGAGGCGGTATTTGCCATGATTTTCGGAGCACTCTTCCTGCATGAGATGATGAGCGTCAGGGAAATCGCCGGAGCCGCGATCATCTTTGCGGCAACGCTCATCGGACAGAAGGAGTAGTATTGCGCCTTCCGGGCGCAGTATAATTGACTTGGGACTATTTTTCCGTGAAAGGAGATATACATATGAAGTACGAAATCAAGAATCAGCCGTTCACCGTGCTGACACTGCACATGGAGCAGGGTGAAGGCATCAAGTGCCAGAGCGGAGCCATGGCATGGATGTCACCGGGGATCCATATGGAAACAAAGACCGGAGGCCTTGGCGGAATGTTCAAAAAGGCCATCGTGGGCGAGTCGCTCGCTCTCAACCACTACACTGCAACGCAGGCTGGAGAGCTTACTCTCGCAAAGCACAGCCCTGGAGACATCCTGGCGTTCAACATAAGCCAGACTCCTATCATTGCGCAGAAGACATCCTTCCTCGCATCTACCGAGGGCGTCAACATGGATGTATTCCTTCAGCACAAAGCTGGAACGGGCTTCTTCGGAGGAGAGGGATTCCTTATGCAGAGATACTCGGGCAGCGGATATGCCTGGCTCGAGATAGACGGCGCGGTGCAGGAGAGAGAGCTTGCTGCCGGCGAGAAGCTGGTCGTGGACAGCGGATATGTGGCAGCGATGGAGGCGACCTGCAGTATGGATATCCAGACGGTAAAGGGCCTCACTAACGTGATCCTTGGCGGAGAGGGCCTGTTCAATACGGTCGTCACCGGACCGGGAAAAGTCTGGCTGCAGACCATGCCTATCAACGCTCTGGCAATGAATCTGTACGCATACATGCCGCATCCAAGCAACTGATTAAAAAAACTGTACGCATACGTGCCGCATCCAGGCAACTGATAAATAAAGAAACTGTACGTATACGTGCCGCATCCAGGCAACTGATAAAAGAAACTGTACGCATACATGCCGCATCCAGGCAGCTGATATAAGTAAAGAAAAGACAGAATGGAAATAAACAACAACATAACAGAAATCGCGTCTTTTGAGGACAGGCTCACTGCGCTCGGCGAGAGCGAGATGGCGATGTTCCGCTTTCTCCTCGACAAGCCGGCGGGCGTGATCCTCACGGTCGGCACAGACAAGATCATCGCCCAGCTCCTCGAAAGGGACGGGCTGGTGCTTTGCGAGCCGGGCGACAAGGTGATGGTGCCCGAGGAGGTGCGCAGGGCATATGAAGAGGTGCGCTCTGACGAGCTGATCCTCAGATGGCGCAAGCGCAACTGGATGTACAAATGCATCGAGGCCGGCAGGTACCTCTACGGAGTCATGTCATATGACGCGCTCAGGGCGCTCTTTGCTCTCAGGTACCCCGGCGCCGGCATCTCTGAGGTGATGGAGCTGTTCGACTCCACGCCGGACTACTGCCAGTGGTTCACCGAAAGAGACGGGAAGCTCGTGCTCAACGGCTTTGAGAAGGACGACTATTACAAATACCTGGAGCAGCAGATACAGGGCGACCTTCCGTATTACGTGCCGACGGTGGAGGAGGTCGAAGAGCTTTACGAGCAGGGCAGCCTTATAAGCCGCGAGTCGCATCAGAAGCTGAAGGCGTTCATTGAAGAGGCTTTCGGCTGCGATCCGGATACGGCGGCCCTTAAGCTGCATGAGCTCTACGAGACCGTAAACAATCACATGCGCGTCAACGACGCAGTCGAGTCTTTCATGCACGGCGGCTCGGAAGATGGGGATGGCTCGGATGAATTCGAATTCGAGTCCGACGAGCAGCGCTTCAGATTCACCGAGCTGTATATAGAAATGAGCAGGGACTGCCGTGTCAGGGACAACCGCGGCCACGACTACTATGAAATGGTAGGGATAATGTCCTCAAGGGGCAGGAATGCCGGAGGCAAGGCGGCCTCGGGAGGCGCGCAGGTGAAACGGGTCAAGATCGGCAGAAATGATCCGTGTCCGTGCGGAAGCGGCAAAAAGTACAAGAACTGCTGCGGCCGCAGCTGAATAGCAAAGGTTATAAAAACGGCTGCAGACGAGGCCGAAGAGCAAGAAGTACAACCTGCTGCGGACGAGGCTGAAGAGTAAAATAGCCTCTGCAGAACCGATGAAGAAAGACGAATACAGTACATAGGATCCCGGCGAAAAGCCGGGAACTTTGTTTGCCATTATTCGCCCTGCCATAAATATCACCATTCGACGAGTCAGATATGAAGGCTGCTGTTACAACTTTCGACTGACCGGAACATTTATTCCTACAGACTTCCATCTTTTTTACCTATTTTGACTATTTTATGAATATATGCATTAGCAGAAAACTCCGTATCCAGAAAATATGAGCCCAGATGCAATAAAGTCATCTGCGCTTTTATAACGCGTTGCTTCGGGCAGCAAGAGAAGCACCTCTACATAACAAATACGCTAAAGATGAGGCAAAAAGGAGTTTTTCAGAAACTTCTACATGAAGAATCTGATTCCGGGGTTTCATGTAGACAAAAGCGCTGTTTTCAAAATATGCATCCCTATACATTGTCGATTTCGGGTCAAGGTCCTCAGAGAAGGGTTGTTTTGGGCTCTGGTGGCGGCGGCATCAGCCTGATTTATAACAGGCATAAAGTGTTTGACACCTTTTAGAGGTGTTTTACGTAAATCGTTCGGCTCATTGTCTACATGGAATGGTATTATTGGGGCTCTCATGTAGAAGATTTGTAAAAAGTCCTTTTTCGCCGGCAGGCAGCAAGGCGAAAAAGCTAATAATTAT
>CADATR010000152.1 GCA_902790885.1 uncultured Eubacteriales bacterium | reverse complement strand
CCAGATCAAGCACATGGGTCACAGGATCGAGCTTGGGGAGATCGAGGTGGCTCTCAACGCCATACCATTTGTCGAGACCTGCTGTTGCCTTTTCGATAAGAAAAAGGACAAGATACTCTGCTTCTATCAGTCGGAGAGCGACGATACGAGGACCATGGTGAAGATGCTCGGGGAGAAACTGCCGAAGTACATGTGGCCAAATATCTTTCACAGGTTCGACAGACTGCCCATGAACAAGAACAGCAAGATCGACAGGGCAAAACTCAGAAAAGAATACATAGGGGAATGAGAAGAAGTGAAAGGAGAAAGACAAATGGCTTGGTACGAAGAGGCTGTTTTTTATCATATATATCCGCTCGGACTTCTGGGCGCACCTGAATTCAACGATCACAGTCAGCCGGTGCACAGACTGCAGGGACTTAAGGCGTGGGCAGACCATATGAAGGCCTGCGGTTTCAACGCGCTCTATCTGGGACCGTGCTTCAGCTCGGGATCGCATGGCTATGATACTGAAGATTACCGCCGTCTCGATGAGAGACTTGGAGATAATGAAGACCTCAAAGAGATTGTCGCATACTGTCACGAGAGAGGCATACGCGTCATACTTGACGGGGTGTTCAATCACACGGGAAGGGGATTTTTCGCTTTCCGCGACCTTAAGGACAACAGGGAAGGCAGCCGGTTCAGAAACTGGTACTGCAATGTCAACTTCTGGGGAAACAACGAGTATGATGACGGGTTCTCCTATGAAAACTGGGGAGGCCACAATCTGCTGCCTAAACTGAATCTGTATGAGCCCGAAGTGAGACAGTATCTGTTCGACACTGTGCGCTTCTGGGTATCGGAGTTTGACATTGACGGGATCCGCCTTGACGCTGCAGATGTGCTTGAGCAGGGGTTCATGCGCGAGCTGAGAGGAATAGCTGACGGCCTGAAGGATGACTTCTGGCTGATGGGCGAGGTGATCCACGGAGAATACGGACGCTGGGTCAATGAAAGGACTCTGCACTCCGTGACCAATTATGCCCTGCACAAGGCCCTTTACAGCGCTCATAACGATCATAATTATTTTGAGATAGCCCATACGGTAAAGCGCCAGAGAGACATGGGGCTCGGAGACGGGGTTCATCTGTACAACTTCGTAGACAACCATGATGTGGAGCGCATCATGACAAAGCTGCGCGACAAAAGACATTTTCTGCCGGTGCATGTACTTCTGTACGCACTGCCGGGGATCCCTTCCGTATACTACGGCTCGGAATTCGGCATAGAAGGAAGAAAGGAGAGGGGAACGGACGCGTCTTTGCGCCCTGCGCTCGATCTTAATGCTTTATCGGCTGAAGACAATATGCCGCTGCAGATAATAACCGCGCTCGGAAAGATCCACGGCAGGGAATCCGCGCTCTGGTACGGTGATTACCGCGAGATGGATCTTACGACTTTAAGGTATGCCTTCATGCGCGGTGATATACTTGTAACAGTCAACAACAGCGACAGCCCGGAGAGCTTCGATCTGGGACTCGAAGGATCCTATACGGGAGCCCTTTACGGAGAGGAGATATCCTCGGATCAGGGCAGGCTGAGGCTCACTCTTGAAGGCTGCGGCGCAGAGATATGGATACCGTCGGACGGCGGCGAACATTTTGAGCCTATCAAGAAGACTGTGACAGAGGCAGCGGCTCCTCAGGCGGATTCTTTCGCTGAGATGCCTCAGAGAGCGGAGCCCGGCAAGGCCTATGAGGACATGAGCATAGAGGAGCTCCAGGCTGAGATACTCGCGAAGCTCTCTGCCAACGGCCCTCTGACCGACCGCATGAAGCAGGAAGTAAGTGAAAATGTTTACAGGGACTCGTTGCTCAACTGGGTGAAGAGCTTCCGATGATGATATATGAAATACAGGAGAATTCTGATGGAAAATGAAAAGACAATAAACACAGAAAATACAGCTGTGGAAAACACTCTTCCGCAGCCGAGAAGAAGCATCGCTTTCATCGGCTCGGAGTGCTACCCGTTCGTTAAGACAGGCGGGCTGGGCGACGTAATGTACGCTCTGCCTAAGGCGCTCGCGGAGCTCAACTGCGACGTAAAGGTCATTATCCCTCGCTATCACTGCATACCGTGGGAATTTCAGGAGAAGATGGTATACCGCGGCTCTTTCGACATGGATCTCTGCGCGGACGGAACACGCTATTACGTGGGCATAATGGAATATGTCCATGACGGCGTGGTTTATGATTTCATCGATAATGACGAGTTCTTTACAAACGGCAGCCCGTATGTGAACCTCGTAGATGACATCCCTAAATACTGCTACTTCTGCAAGGCCGCTCTTGCCGCGCTCAACTACATGGACTGGATCCCTGATGTCATCCACTGCCATGACTGGCAGGCGAGCCTTGTGCCGGTATTCCTGCGCACACAGTTTGCCGATACAGCGCTCAGGGACGCCAAGACAGTGCTTACTATCCACAATCTCCGCTTCCAGGGCGTTTACAACATTCCTACACTGCGTTACTGGACGAATCTTCCTGAATACATCTTCAACAAGGATGTGTTCAAGACGGGGTACGACGACGCCAACATGCTGAAGGCTGGTCTGACATATGCTGACATCATCACCACCGTAAGCAATACCTACGCTGATGAGATAGAGACACCTTTCTACGGTGAAAACCTCGACGCTCACCTGCGCTATCACTCAGGAAAGCTCCGCGGCATCGTCAACGGAATAGACGTGAAGCAGTGGGATCCGTCGAAAGACACAAGGATCGCAGAGCCTTACAGCATAACGGAAGTGCTCGATAAGAAGAAGGCCAACAAGCGCGCACTGCAGGAGGAACTCGGTCTCGAGGTGGATGAGGGCAAGTTCGTGATAGGACTGATCAGCCGCCTTACCGATCAGAAGGGACTCGATCTCGTCAATCAGATACTTCCGTCGCTCATAGACGGCAACACACAGGTAGTCGTTCTCGGCACAGGAGATGTGCGCTACGAGGATTCGTTCCGCTGGTTCGAAAATGACTTCAGGGGGAGCGTATGCTCGTGCATCATGTACGATGAGGGAAGAGCTCACAGGATCTACGCCGGAGCAGACGCCCTGCTCGTACCTTCGCTCTTTGAGCCGTGCGGACTTACGCAGCTGATCGCCATGCGCTATGGAACCATCCCGGTGGTGCGCGAGACAGGCGGACTGAAAGATACCGTAGAGCCTTACAACATGTTCACTCAGACAGGCAACGGATTCACCTTTGACAGATATGAAGCCGGGCTGCTCTATGACGCGGTCAACCGCGCCAAGACGCTCTATTTCACGGATCGCTGGCACTGGGACGAGATGGTGCAGAGAGACATGGCAAAGGACGTATCGTGGGAAGCTTCCGCATGGCAGTACAGAGCCATGTATCTGGAACTCAGACCGTAAAAGGAGAGCTTTCTTACAAAAAATAATAATTTGTGGCGGAGAACAAAATTTCTCCGCTTTTTTTGTCCGGAAAGGCTCCAAATCCTTTGTTTTGCTTTGTTTTGTTTGCCTAACATCATATTTCAATGTAGAATACAATCAGGGAAAATTTTAGTGCTACTATCTTTAGCCCATAAGGAGGAACTTATGCAGGTAATTGCAAGTGACGAGAAAACTGCCGTGGTTTCAAGGATCACAGAACTCCTTGACCCGGGCAGCTTCATGGAAACGGGCGAGCACGTTTCGGCCAGGTATACCGAGTTTTATCACCCGGACTCCGTAAAGGAGTCAGACGGCGTGGTCACCGGATACGGCACGATCAACGGCAGCCTTGTATTTGTTTATGCCCAGGACAGCGAAGTAATGGGCGGTACATTTGGAGAACAGCACGGCCGCAAGATAGTCGATCTGTACGAGCATGCCATCAGGGCAAAGGCTCCTGTGATCGGGCTTCTTGACTGTGCGGGATTCCGTATCGAAGAAGGGCTTGACGGACTGAATCAGTTCGCGAAGCTTTACAGAAAAGAGGCGGAGGCGTCGGCACTGATCCCGCAGATAGTTGCGGTAACAGGACAGTGCGGCGGCGGAATGTCTGTAGCTGCGCAGCTTGCTGATTTTGTCTTTATAGAAAAAGACAAGGGCAGCTTATTCGTTAATCCACAGAAGGTAGTCAGCAACGCTATCGGTGACAACCCATACGTAAAGGCATCAGATGACGGGACCTTCGAGTGGCCTGAGATCGTTAAAAACATCCGCGGCCTCGTAGACATGCTGCCGTCGAGCAGCAGGTTCATGCCTGATATCCTTGAGGTAAGCGATGCAGAGCTCAACCGCAGCTGTGACGGCATCGAAGACAGCGTTGGTGATGCAAGAGCCATCCTGTCCGA
>CADATR010000151.1 GCA_902790885.1 uncultured Eubacteriales bacterium | reverse complement strand
TTCCGAGTACATGAGCAGAAGATTCCCGGATCTGCCGGTATATCACCTGACATTCCCGGTAAGATACGAGGACGAAGAAACTACACGCTACGCTGTTGATGATATCAAGGGCTGCATCAAGTTCGTAGAAGACGTAACAGGCGCGAAGTGGAGCTGGGATGCTTACTTCAAGCAGATGAAGCGCTTCAACGAGGAGACAGCTTACGAGCTGCAGAAGTGGGAAGTCAACAAGACTGACTATCCGCAGATCATCGGACCGTCATACGAGCTCTTCCGTAAGTGGAACTACGAGATGGACGGCGGCGCAGACCCAAGAGTCATGAAGACCTTCAAGAAGGTCAACGACATCATGATGAGGGCTTACGAGAAGCGCGAAGAGGCATGGCGCGGCAAGATGAGATACAGAGGTATCGTATGGTCCTGCCCTGCTCACTACTATGCTAACTTCTCCAACTGGCTCGCAAACTGCTGGGGAATCGACATCCTCGTCGAGATGGAATCGCTGAACTTCACCAAGGTGCTCGAGACAGAGGACAAGGAAGAGGCTCTTATGGACCTCGCAAGACTCTACGAGCGTATGGTAATGAGAAGACACACAAACGGCGGTTATCAGAACGTAGTCGACGAGATGTGGAGACAGGTCGAAGACTGGAGAGCAGAGATCATCATCATGTACCAGAACGTAGCATGCAAGAACATGGCTACACTCCAGGGTATCCTCGACGACACATGCAGAGACAGAAATGCACACATGATCTGGATCGAGCATGACCTCATGGACCCTCGTACAGTATCGAGAAAGACCATGAGAGACAAGGTCAACGAGTACATGAGAACGGTCATGAGAGCTGAGCCGGTAGACCCGACACTCTGCGACTTCGACGACGAACTTGGAATGTAGCTTTATCCCGTTCACCATGCAGCCGCAGCTTTGCCGGACATATCCCTTCCGGACCTTCCTCAAAAGCGTGCGGAAGACGTTTCAAGGCTTAAGGGCAGCGGCGACTATGTGACGCGGAAGAATGTGCAAATGCGACAGACCGGAAGATCCGGGCAGGATATGCTCCGGCGCGCGGCTGCATAAAATGCAGATGCGTGGGCTGAAGTGCCGCGCGGCTGCACAAATAACTGATAATTATTATTAAATATAATAAATAGAAAGAAGGAGAAAACTATCATGAAATATTATGGCGGCTGTGATGTAGGTTCAACTTATACTAAGGCAGTTATTCTTGACGAGAACGGCAAGATCTGCGCTGACACTACGATCAAGAGCAAGATCAACTCCGAAGCTTCGGCTAAGCTGGCTATGGAAGAAGTACTCGGCAAGGTTGGACTGAAGTCCTCAAAGGATCTCGCTTACCTCATCGGTACAGGATACGGACGCAACAAGGTTCCATTCGCTGACGAGAACATCTCCGAGATCTCCTGCCATGCTATGGGCGTACACGTAACTGATCCTAGCGTTAAGGCTATCATCGATATCGGCGGACAGGACGTTAAGGGTATCGCTGTTGACACAGACGGAACAGTCAAGAACTTTGCCATGAACGACAAGTGCGCTGCCGGAACAGGCAGATTCTATGAGGCTATGGCAAGATCGTTCGAAATGAGCCTTCCTGAGTTCTCGAAGCTGTCCCTGACTGCTAAGAACGTAATTCCTATCACTGCACAGTGCACAGTATTCGCTGAGTCCGAAGTAATCACACTCGTTGGTGAGAACAAGCCAATGGACGAGATCGCTGCAGGAATCCAGATGGCTGTTGCTAAGAGATGCTTCGTAATGGCTAAGAAGGCCGGCGCTACAGACTCCATCACACTTACAGGCGGATGCGCCAAGAACGATGGTCTGAAGAACGCTATCGAGCACGTACTCAAGCTCAAGGTCATCAACCTCAAGACTGACCCGCAGCTGATGGGAGCACTCGGTGCTGCTGAATTCGCTCGTCAGAAGGGACAGGCTAAATAAAGAAGGGCAATAGGGAATCCGCCATCGCAAAGCGATGGCTCCCCTTGTTGCAATTCCGAAAGGAGCACACTATGAAGACATTATTTAAAGCGATCAAGCTGATGGTAAAGATCCTCGGCATCGCAACAGGTGCACTCTTCGTGGTCTACTTCCTCAACCTCGACCAGAAGCTCCTTGCGTGGGCTTATGCCAGAGTAAATGAGATCTTCGACCGCAAAGAGGTAGATATCAAATTCTAAACGAATTGCTGCAGCAGAGGCGGGCAAAGTATTCCCGACGAGGAGTACGGCTCTCGCCTCGCTGCGGCTATACGCAACGGTACTAAGCTCTGACTTCGCAGCGAAAAGATATGCTGCTCGTCAGTCGCTAAGTGCCGGCTGCCGCAGAGCCTCCTCGTCGGGAATCTTTGCCCGCCTTGAGGTACCATTAAATTGAGGGAACAATATGGAACTTTATGATTCGATTATTAAGAAAGTAAATGATCTGCTTGGCAACACTCAGCCTAAGCGTTATGAATATAATCCGGCTAAGTGCTGGGAAGACGTTGGCGGAAATCAGCTCGTTATGATGAAGGAAGCTGCATATGAACTCGGCGGTGACAACAAGCCGGCTGTTAACTATGCATGCGTAACTTCGTCGGACGGCTTCGCTGATAAAGATGAGATACTTGTTTACGGCAAGGATCTTAACCAGATCGGCGCGAGCACTCCGTTTGCCAGAATAGTGATCATCAAGACCGGTGATCTGACCGGAGAAGGCCAGGAAGATACCGAGCCGCTGTTCAGAGCGATCCAGGACATCGACTTCGTGAAGTATCACGTTTATCCTAAGGGCTACATGATCAGGAGCTCGTCGGACAGCTTCAGAGAGCAGGTAAGGGTCTCGAAGGATGCAGTCCGCAAGGGAATCAACTTCGAGCAGGTAGGCAACTCCTACATTGCTCAGTTCAAGAAGAATCCTGACGTAAAGGCTGTGAAGATCATCTTCGTTACTGTTGATGACGCAGACTATGCAGAGATGAAGAAGGATGCCAAGAAGGTCCGCGACATCACAAAGACTCTGTCGAAGATCCTCGAAGGCATGGCAACAGACTGCCACAGCTGCAGCCTCAGAGAGATCTGCGACGAAGTAGAGGGCCTCAAGGAACTCCACTTCGGAAAAGAGAAGAAGGAATTCAAGGGATAATAAAGATACACTTGAATGTCAGGGCGCGATGCGCCCTTTTTTCATAACTGAAAATACGGGCGGAACTGATCAAAAATTCGGATTATCTGTCACACAGCAAGTGTTTGATGATAAAATGGCGGAAACAACGGAGACGAAGCTTGAATGGGCAGGGGAAAAAAGAAAAACCGAGAAAAAGAAGATAAACGGAGGCGCAGAGCATGGAGCCTGGTGCAGATCGCAGTAGGACCGTGGCTCAAGAAGAAGTTCAACTTTTCGTTTGAGGATTTTGACCCGTCAGTGATAGAGGGGCCTGTTCTGCTCGCCGTCAATCACGCCTGCGCATATGACCCGCTGTTTGCAGGTGTGGCTTTCAGAAAAAAGCCCCTGACTTTCATTGCGAGCGAGCACACGATCCGCATGAGGCCTTGGGGGCCGCTTATCGACAGGTACTTTTCCATAATCCCTCATCAGAAGGGAGGTCGGGGAAGCCGCACGGCGCTCATCGCAATGAAGAGGATAAAGCGCGGCGAGTCGGTATTCCTTGCGGTAGAAGGCGAGCAGACCTGGGACGGGCGCCCGATGCCGGTGATGCCGTATACAGGTAAGCTCGCGAAGGGCAGCAAGGCCACGCTTGTGACTTACATGATTGAAGGCGCCTATCTGTCGGCGCCGAGGTGGTCGCTGAGCACCCGCAGGGGCAGGGTGTACGGGCACACTGTAAACGTGTACAGCCATGAAGTGCTTCAAAGTATGAGCGATGAAGAGGTCGAGGAGGCGATCGCAAAGGACCTGGCTTTCGACACCTGGGAATGGCAGAAGACAAGGCTGGAAGGGCCGGTAAGGTATAAATGTGAAAAAGGCGGTTTCGCCGACGGGCTCGAACGCTCGGTGTTTACCTGCCCGGAGTGCGGAGCGATGGGAACCCTGCGCTCGCAGGGCGACAGCATAAGCTGCAGCTGCGGATTCAAAGCCCGAATGCTCGACACCGGGTTCTTTGAAGAAGGAGCACCTTTTGAAACAGTCGCTGACTGGGAGGAGTACGACAGAGAGTCGCTGGATAAGATCCTCGGTGGTACAGTAGGGACGGTTCCGGCTGTACCACTTTTGCAGAAAAACGGGTCAGCCGGAACCGTCCCCAATGTACCATTCTGCGACGATGACATCGTGCTCCGACGCATCCTTGACGGCCACCGCGATGAAGAGGCTGCGCGCGGCAGCCTCACACTCACACGCGAAGATGG
>CADATR010000150.1 GCA_902790885.1 uncultured Eubacteriales bacterium | reverse complement strand
ATTGCTTCATGACAGAACGGATTGAGGAAGATAACCAACAATGCTCGTCTAAATCACATAAATAATACGAGATTTAGACTACTATTATAACTGGGAATAATCATGTATAGGGTAATCATAGTAGAAGACGATAACGGAATAGCTGAAGGAATATGCAATTGTCTTGCTGGCTGGGGGATGGAAGCCCGTAAGATAACTGACTTCCGCCGTGTCTCGGAAGAAATCGAGGAATACAAGCCCCATCTGGTCATTATGGACATCACTCTCCCATACATGGGTGGCTATCACTGGTGTCAGGAGATACGAAAGACAAGCTCGGTGCCAATCATATTCATTTCGTCTGCAACAGACAACATGAATATCATCATGGCCATGAACATGGGCGCTGATGACTATATCCCAAAGCCTTTTGACCAAAGCGTTCTGATCGCTAAGGTACAGGCGCTTCTTCGCAGGGCATACGATTTCAACCGGAATACTTTCACTCTGCAGGCGGCAGGCGCTGTGCTCAATACTGAGGATAATACGCTGCTGTACAACGGCAACAAGATAGTTCTGTCAAGAAATGAGTACATGATCTTTCTTACGCTGATGCAGAACAAGAACAAGGTCGTAAGCAGAGAAAAGCTTATGGAGGCACTCTGGGAAACAGACAGCTTTGTTGATGAAAACACGCTGACAGTTAATGTGGGCAGGCTCCGCAGAACTCTTGAAGAAGGCGGTCTCAAAGATCTTATCAAAACAAGGTTCGGCGTAGGGTATATCCTGGAGGCCGAATAATGGGGCTGCTTAAGAGCTATCTCAGATCGCGCGCGAAAGCGATAGTAGTATACATACTAATAGCCGGAGCATTCGCGGCTGCATATCTGCTGTTCGATATGCCTGTCATAGTAGTTACATACCCGCTGATCCTGAGTATTATGATCGGCGTAGCCGCATTAGCGATCGACTATATTGCTTATCGAAGGCGGCACATAATGCTTACCCACGAAGAAATGCCTGCTCCGGCCGATCGGCTGGAGGAGGACTATCAGCAGATCATCACTAAACTTCAGGACGAGGCGAAGCAGTCAGCAGTTCACGCGGCAGAAGAGTATAACGATATGATCGACTACTATACTGTCTGGGCACATCAGATCAAAACTCCGATTGCAGCCATGCGGCTCAGCCTCCAGTCAGAGGATACAGAGACGGCAAGAAAACTCACTTCAGATCTGAACCGGATCGAAGAATATGTCGAAATGGTGCTGACGTTCCTGCGACTGGATTCGGACAGCACGGACTACCTTATAAAGGAATTGGATTCGGACAGCACGGACTACCTTATAAAGGAATATGATCTTGACAGTATCATCCGCACGGCTGTCCGGAAGTTTTCAAGGGAATTCATTCTGAAGAGACTGACGCTGGATTATCAGCCAGTGAATTATACTGTGCTCACCGATGGAAAATGGCTGACATTCGTTATAGAGCAGATTATTTCAAATGCGGTCAAGTACACTTCAGAAGGCGGCGTGCATATCTATATGGATGAGCCGGGAATTCTCCATATCAGTGATACCGGTATAGGTATAAGTGCTGAAGACCTTCCTCGCATATTTGAAAACGGCTACACCGGCTTCAACGGTCGCGAGGATAAACGGGCAAGCGGGATCGGGCTTTATCTCTGCAAAAGGATAACGGACAATCTCGGGCATACGATAAGCGCTGAGTCGCAGCCGGGCAGGGGCACGACGATAATACTTGATTTCAGAACCACAAGACTCGTGACATAAGCGCTGAGTCGCAGCCGGGCAGGGGCACGACGATAATACTTGATTTCAGAACCACAAGACTCGTGACAGAAGATTGATCATAAATGTGACATATATGTAAGAAATACGTAAGCAGATCCGATGGAACGGCTCTGCTTATATTATTATCATCAGACTGTAATCAGGTAACAAGGAGGTTACAGTAATGAGTTTACTTGAAGCAAGAGGAATAAAGAAAACATACAGGACTCGTTTCGGCGGAGCATCCGTTGAAGCGCTGAAGAACGTCAATTTCACAGTTGAAAAGGGCGAATATGTCGCTATCATGGGAGAATCCGGCAGCGGCAAGACCACCCTGCTGAACATAATCGCGGCTCTGGACAAGCCGACAGAAGGAACGGTCATACTTGACGGCATGAAGCTGAGCGCAGTCAGGGACTCGGATCTTGCAAAATTCCGCAGAGACAATCTGGGGTATGTGTTTCAGGACTTCAATCTGCTGGATACATTCTCTCTCGAAGACAATATCTATCTTCCACTGGTTCTGGCCGGAATGAAGCCGGAAGATATGAAGAAGAGGCTGGATGACCTTGCATCACCGCTTGGTATCGAAACCCTTCTCAAGAAATATCCTTACGAGGTATCCGGCGGTCAGAAACAGAGAGCGGCGGTTGCGAGAGCACTGATCACAGATCCGAGAATAGTTCTGGCGGATGAGCCTACGGGCGCACTTGATTCAAAGTCATCAGACGAGCTGCTTGATCTTTTCGCTAAGGTGAATCAGATGGGACATACCATCCTGATGGTAACTCATTCCACAAAGGCTGCGAGCAGGGCTTCCAGGGTGATGTTTATACGCGATGGAGTAGTGTTCCACCAGATATATAAAGGCGATGCCACTGATCAGCAGATGTATCAGAAGATTAGCAATACACTGACGCTTCTCGCACAGGGAGGTGACAGATAATGAAGCTGGGATTCTATCCAAAGATGGCTGCGAACGGCATGCGTAAGAACGGCAGGCTGTATGCACCGTATCTGGTGACATGCATCATGATGGTAGCTGTGTATTACATCCTTCACTTCCTCGGGTATTCAGGGATCATGGACGGCATGCCGGGCGGGCACACTGCTACCGATATGATGCAGATGGGCACATATATAATGACGCTGTTCGGGCTTCTGTTTCTCTTTTATACACAGGCAACGCTGATCAAAGGCAGAAAGAAGGAGTTCGGTCTTTACAGCATTTTGGGGATGAACAGATTCAACCTGGGAAGGATACTGTTCTTCGAAACGCTGTTTACATGGGCAGTCGCGATATTCGGCGGACTCATTGCCGGCATAGGGATTTCCAAGCTGGCAGAGCTCGGATTTACAAAGCTGATAGAAGTACCTGTAAGATATGCTTTCTCTGTTCCGTTCACCTCTGTCATCATGACAGTTGTAACATACAGCGCGATTTTTTTGCTGATCTATCTCAATTCGCTGAGACAAGTCAGTTTTGCAAGTCCAATAGAGCTGGTGACTGCAGATAAAGCAGGCGAGAAGCCGCCGAAGTCAAACTGGCTCACAGGCGTCCTCGGCCTTGCATCTCTTGGGTCGGGATACTATATCGCGCTTAAGATACAGCAACCTATGTCAGCACTCATGTGGTTCTTTGTCGCCGTGATACTGATAATGATAGGTACCTATCTTCTTCTGATCGCAGGCTCTGTCATCCTTTGCAGGATGCTTCAGAAGAATAGGAACTACTATTACCAGACAAATCATTTTGTATCGGTGTCTTCGATGGCATATCGCATGAAGAGAAACGGGGCGGGACTTGCGTCGATCTGCATCCTTCTGACGATGATCCTTGTAATGATGTCCTCGACTTCAGCGCTTTACACAGGTGCAGAGCAGTGCCTCAATGTGCGCTATCCTAACGAGATAGGTGCCTTTGCGTGCAAGTACGGTTATGATGAAAGCCTTGAGGATCTGGGTGAGAAGCTGGATGCTGACCTTAAGGCCGCTGCTGAGGAACACGGTGCGGAGATAATGAACAACAAAACATATTACGAGTGGTCGATCAGCGGTTACTTCGATGACAGCAAGCTGGATGTCACACTCAACTCAAAGTCAGATCTTGCTTTCATCAATTATGACAAAGTAGCGCAGATACTGTTCATTGATGTGGATGTCTATAACAGAGTATTTGGCTATAACGAGACAGTGGCTCAGGGTGAAGCATTGGTCGGAACCGCAAAGGACATAGAGATCGGCGATGTGATAACTATCGGGGATGTTCCGTTCAAAGTCACAAAGCGTATCGATGACAGGATAGAAGAGATAGATCCGGCTGCAGTGGTCTCGGCATCTCCGGGCATCTTTGTGATCGTGAAGGATGCTGGTGAGGTCGCGAAGAACTACACAAAATATGCAGATTACGACGGCGAGCCTATGCTGGCGTGGTTCTGGGACTGCCGTTTTGATACCGGCCTTGACGCCGACGAGCAGGTGGCTCTGGCAGCCACACTGGATAATTTGATCAAAGAGGAACTGAAGCCGCTTGACTTTGACAACTGCTACTGCGAGAGCCATGAAGCAGAACGAGGCGACTTCGTCAGCACCTTCGGAGGACTGTTTTTCCTCGGCATTCTGCTCAGCATCATCTTCCTGATGTCCTGCGTGATAATCATGTATTACAAACAGGTCTCGGAAGGTTTCGAGGATCAGTCCAGATTCGACATAATGCAGAAGGTCGGCATGACGAAGGATGAAATAAGAAAAAGCATCAATTCACAGATGCTGACGGTATTCCTTATCCCAATCATCTTAGCCTGCATACACTTGGCGGTGGTACTGCCTATAGTAAACAAGCTGCTCATGCTGTTCGGACTGTTTGACATACCGCGCCTGATCATTACCTCCAGTGTATGCGTACTGATCTGCGGTATAGTATATGCGGTCATATACAGAGTTACATCTAATGCATACTACCGAATCGTTTCGTAAAAAAGGTATTGACTAACGAACGAACGGTAGGTAGAATGGTGATGCCCAATATATATTTTACTGCAGGAGGAATGCTATGGATAAGGGCAATACAAGAGATGAGATACTGAATGTCGCGCTGGATCTGTTTTCAGTTAATGGTTATGAAGCTACGAGCATTTCGCAGATCGCAGATGCGGTAGGGATCAGAAAGGCATCTCTTTACAGCCACTTCGGAAGCAAGCAGGAGATACTGGATAATGTCGTAGAGTCGGTGCTAAACGGATATGCAGAGCATTCCATATTCACTAAAGCCGACTGGGACGATCCTGAATTCACAAAGGACAAAGAGGGGATGACTGCGGATGATGCCGCGAAGATGATCCAGGGTCAGGTCAGATATATAGTCCATGATCCGGCCATCAGCAGGGGCAGAAAGCTGCTCTTGATCGAGCAGTTCCGCAACCGGGAACTCTCTGTTCTGCAGACCAGAATGAATTACGAAGGGATCATGAAATACTTCGAAGGCATGATCAGATACCTTATCCGCAGCAATACGCTTAGGGAAGCGGATACTGAGATCATGGCCGCGCAGCTCTCATCACCGATCACAGTCTGGATCAACCTGTGTGACAGGGAGCCTGCCAGAGAGGAAGAAGTGATGGAACTGGTGCATAAACACGTGCTACAGTTCTTCGAGGTCTACGCAAAGTAGAACGATACTATAAATAAATCATATAGAATATCAATTGCCGGCCGGCCTTAAGGCTGACCGGTAAAAAAATACACCTCAAACTACCGAACGATAGGGAGCAAAAGAGGAGAACCGAATATGAGCAGTATTTACATGTTCGCCGGTGCTGCGATGCCTTTGATCGCACTTGGTCTCTTACTTGCTGTGTTTTGTGTAAGAGCGGCATGCAGAAAAATGACTCAGAAAAAGAAAGACGACTATAGTTCTGAAGGAATGTCCATTGGGATGTGCTTCGGAGTTGCAATGGCAACAGCACTGCATATCAATGTTGGCATCGGAATGATGCTGGGCCTGTTACTGGGACTTGCTATGGGTTCTTCAAAAGAGAAGGAAGATGACAAGAAATGACACTGATAGACAATATGATCCAAATACGCAGGCTGTCTGATCCTGAGGTCTCTGTAGCTCTGGATCTGGCCTGGAAGGTGTTTTCCGAATACGAATCTCCTGATTATTCAGCAGAGGGGACTGAGGAGTTCCGTAGGTGCCTGCATGATGAGGAATATCTTTATGGTATAGATTACTACGGAGCGTTTGACAGCGGTAAACTTATTGGAATTATAGGCATCCGCTCGAATCTGGAGCATATCTGTTTCTTCTTTGTCGATGGGCAGTATCACAGAAAGGGGGTCGGAACTAAGATGTTTGATTACCTTCTGGAGAATTATAAAGGCAAT
>CADATR010000149.1 GCA_902790885.1 uncultured Eubacteriales bacterium | reverse complement strand
TCACGAGCTTTCGCTGGCGTTCGAGGAGCGCATCCATGAGCTCGGCGGAGACATATGGTTCAACAGCGAGGTGGTAAGGATAATCACCGATGATGAGGGCCATGTAAGCGGTGTAAGGCTGAAGGACGGCAGGGAGATAGCGAGCAGGCATGTTATAGCCAACTGCTCACCTCATGTCGTCTACGGAAAGCTTCTTGAAAGCATGGCCGTGCCTGAAAGGGCGCTGAAGCTGACAAACTTCAGAAAGCTGGCGGGCAGGGGCTTTACGGTGTTCCTGGGGCTCAGCAAGTCCGCAGAGGAGCTGGGTCTGAAAGACCACAACTACTTCGTCTATGACACGACAGACAACGTGAAGCAGTACGAGTCCATGAAGACGATAGGAAACACAGCCGCCCAGGCGACTGTATGCCTCAACAACGCGTATCCGGACTGCTCGCCTGAAGGCACATGCATCATTTACATGACCACGCTGTTTACTGATGACGCGTGGAGCTCCGTTACAAAGGAAGAGTACTTCAAAACCAAAAACAAAGTAGCCGCGGATATGATCGCCAGATTCGAGAAGGCGACAGGCACAAATATCCACGACTGCATAGAAGAGATCGCCATTGCCAGCCCTGAGACATATGCCAGATACTGCGGACACCCGCAGGGCACTGTCTACGGCTACGAATCGCAGTACTACGACGGCCTGATGAGCAGGATCCAGATGGTAGAAGAGGACAGATTCGTGCAGGGCCTCAGGATAGGCGGAGGCTACGGAGAGAGGCTGCTGGGATATCCGAGCAGCTACAAATCCGGCGCGAATGAAGCCGGCCGCACTCTGAGGGACATCGAAAAGGAGGGCAGGTAATATGGCTTTCAAAAGAAGTAATGTTCCGGGCGAAGACATAAAGCTCGCCATGGGAATGGCGGCAAAGCGCCGCCAGCTTATAAACGAAGCGCCGGCTGATCCGATCGTATATGAATACGGAGTAAACCGTCTGGCAAAGGCACTGCATCCTGGATTCGTGAAGGCTGTCATAACGGAGAAGACCCCGTGCAGTGCCGACTGCGTCAAGATAGCGCTGAAGCCGGCGGACGGAGGCGAATTCCCGTACTTCAGAGCCGGTCAGTTCATTACGCTGAGCTGCAGGGCCGGAGAGTCCTTCCTCAGCCGTCCGTATTCGATCATCTCCTCGCCAAAGGAGGCACTTGACGGCAGGCTCGGGATAATGGTACAGAGAAAGGGGATATTCTCGAATTTCATCATTGACGAGGCTGACTCTTCCACTGTACTGTGGCTGGGCGAGCCGTCAGGGGATTTCCATCACGACAGCATACGTGACAGGGGTCATATACTGGCAATCGCAGGCGGAAGCGGTGTGACACCGTTCCTGTCCATGATGAAAGCAGTGCGCGAGGGCAGCGAGGACTTCAGGATGACTCTGATATACGGCGCCCGCACAAGTGCGCATATCCCGTTTGATCCCGATGAGTTCAGAGGAGAGGGGATCGATGTGATAGTCGTGCTCTCAGAAGAAGAAGCTGAAGGATTCAGGCACGGGTTCATTACAGAAGACCTCCTGAGGGAATTCATCGATGATGACACCAGCGTATTCATGTGCGGACCTGACGCGATGTACAGATTCGTACGTGGAGGGCTTGAGAATCTTGGTTTCGATCCATCGAGGATACGTCAGGAGCGGAATTCAGTCGGAGACCGCAAAGTCGATGAAATAAGGACTTTCAGGCTCACAGTACATATTCGTGACAGCGTTTATGAGCTCGAAGCGGTCAATAATGAGACGCTTATCACTGCTCTTGAACGCGTAGGCATACCGGCAGTGGTCAGATGCCGCAACGGATCATGCGGATTCTGCCACAGCAGAGTGGTTAACGGAGAATACTTTATCGACAATAAGGATGATTTCAGGAGAGCGGCGGATAAAAAGTTCAATTACATACATCCGTGCTCCACATATCCGGAGTCAGACATGGAGATCGACATCCCTATAATGAATCCATAAAGTCAGAGAGGTGACCGAAATGACGCTATTCATAGTGATTTACCTGGCCGCGCTGTGCTGCTACTTTCATACACGTACGGCAGGAAACATCAAGCACAGAGCAATAAACAAGTACTTCATGGCCACCATGTATCTTACGCTTACAATCGTTGTATTCGTTGACAAATACGAGTTTGCGAGTTACCAGACTCTTCTGATGGCTGCCCTGATGCTTGCCTGGCTCGGAGACATCTTTCTGGTGTTCGATTTCGGCCGGGGAGGCGACTTCTTCCTTGCCGGAAACATCTGCTTTGTACTGTATGAGCAGATAATACTCGTGGATAAAGGCGGTTACAGCTTCAAGGATTTTTCGTGGACTTTCATAGTCGCCGGTCTGATGCTGGCAGTCGTGATCTTCGCTACGGGCCGCTGGCCTGAGAGGATCAAAATGGGCAAGATGCGCTGGCCGATGATGTTCTATCTGTCATCAATATTCATGCACGGCATTACAGGGCTTGCCCTGATGACGATGATGCCGGGCACCGGTTACGCGATGATGGGTCTTGGCTCGTTCCTGTTCATGGTATCGGATATCGATCTTAACTGTTACAGGTTCATGTTCAATAACAACAAGTGGCTCGTCAGATTCAACAGCCTCACGTACTTCGGAGGTCTGCTGCTGATAGTACTGAGCACAGTTTACGCATAAATGAGAGAGGAGGCACTGAACTGTTCTGTAGTATGACAAGTTACGCACGGAGTACTGAAGGAGTTTGCACAATGATAAAAATCTGTATCTTCGATCTTGACGGGACACTTGCTGCTACGCAGGAGTCCATAGCAAGGCCTGTAAATATGACACTGGCTCTATACGGCCTGCCTGCGCAGCCGGTGGAAGCCTTCAATTACTTTGCCGGAGACGGCATCAAAAACGCCCTCAAAAGGGCCCTGATCGCTGCGGGAGACACCGACGCGTCTCACCTTGAGGAGGGACTGCCGAAGTGCCGCGCGTGGATGCAGGAGGATCCCGCATATCACGTGGTTCCGTATGAGCACATGGTATGGGCACTCGAAGAGCTTAAAAAGAACGGCGTAAAGATAGCTGTATTCAGCAACAAGCCGCACGCGAGCGCTATAGGAGTGGTGGAGACCATTTTCGGAAAGGGATGCTTCGATCATATCCAGGGACAGACAGATCTGATACCTATAAAGCCAGATCCGACAGGAGTCTTTGAGATACTCGGCAAATTCGGGGCCGAAAAGAGCGAGTGCCTTTACTTCGGCGACACAAATACAGACATGATGACAGCGCATAATGCCGGGGTCACCGCGGTAGGTGTTACATGGGGATTCAGGCCGAGGGCAGAGCTTGAGGAGTACGGCGCAGATATACTGATCGACAGCGCCGCAGAGATACCGGGACTTGCCGGAATAGACGCTGTACCTGAAAAATAGTTACTTTTCTCTGCGACAGATAAAACAAAAACTGCAGGCCGTCATACCTGCAGTTTTTTTCTGAAATCGGGCTATGCTCACTATTTGAGCTTCAGTCCGTCCCTGAATGCTTCGCCTACGCGCTCTGTTACTTTGTAATATCCATGTGTGTATGGATCGAAAGCGATGGCGTTTACAAGAGACATGTCGAGCTTTCCGTCCTTCATTACGCTCTCGTCAGCTGTAACGTTCACGACCTTGCCGATAACGCCGCAGCCGTATTCGTTGGTCTGGTATTCAACGAATCTGCACTCAAGGCAGAGCGGGAATTCATTGATAACAGGCGCGTCTACGTTCTCGGCTTTGCTGGCGGTAAGTCCGCTGCGGACAAATTTATCTGAAACATTATTGCCTGATTCAACTCCGAAATAGTCCGCTTCCACAAGATGAGCAGCGTCCGCGATGCTGACAGTGAAAGCGCCTCTTGCCTTGATGTTCTTTACGGTCTTGTGGGATTCTGTCAGGTTAAGAGCAACATGACCTCTCTCCTGCATAGTTCCCCAGGCTGCGTTCATAACGTTTACGCTGCCGTCTTCGTTATAAGTTGCTACCATCAGTACAGGCATAGGAAAGATGCCTTCTGTGATGTTCAGTTTCGTTCTCATGCTGAGTACCTCTTTTCTTCTACTGGATTGACAGGTTGTTTAGTCCCGAATAGAATTGTAATCACCCAGGAAGACTATTCAAGTACTGACATTTACGAAAGGTACTATCCTAGGAGAAAGTATATGATCAAACAGTATATCGAAAACGCAAACTTTGAGGATACAGGCTTCAGCTACACGCTGTCGCTGATCTCAGGCAAACATAAGATGGTGATCCTTTACTGCCTCATGGAGTATGAGACAGTCAGGTTCAACGAGCTGAAAAGGTATCTGAAAAACATATCTGACAAGACGCTCAGCTCCAACCTCAAGCAGCTCGAGGCAGATCATCT
>CADATR010000148.1 GCA_902790885.1 uncultured Eubacteriales bacterium | reverse complement strand
TGTCTCAGCCGTAACGTTCTTGAGTATGTCGATGAAGACCGGTCCCGGTCTGCCGCTCCTGGCAATGGCGAATGCCCTCCGCACGGTATCAGCAAGCTTGTTCACATCACTGATCTGGAATGTGCATTTTGTTATAGGGAGCATCACTCCCGTGCTGTCAACCTCCTGGAACGAATCTTTTCCAATGAGGCTCTCAGCTACATTGCACGAAATAAAAACTACCGGGGATGAATCCATGTAAGCCGTAGCGACTCCGGTAGTCAGGTTTGTCGCACCCGGACCCGATGTGGAGAACGCCACTCCCACTTTACCTGTGCTGCGGGCATATCCATCAGCCGCATGTGACGCGCCCTGCTCGTGCGCTGTAAGGTAATGGTGTATTTTGCCGCGGTATTTTACCAGGGCATCATACACATAAAGAATGGTGCCTCCGGGGTAGCCGAATACGGTATCTACCTCCTGCTCAAGCAGGCACTCCATTAATATTTCTGCGCCGGTCAATCTCAATTCTTCAAACGTCCTTTCTACATTTATATATCTATATCTATATCTTTTTCTGCCGGACCTACTTTTCCATTGCTATGGTGCCGGTTCTCTGTATCTCTATGATCCCGTAACCCTTCATCACCTGGATAAAGTCCTCTACATTCTCTGGCTCAGCGTGGTATTCAAGCAGAATGTACTTGGGAGCCACCTTCATGACTTTTGCTCCCATCAGCTGGCAGAACTCTATGAGCGGCGTGCGGTTCGACAGATTGTACGCCACCTTTATGAGCATCATCTCGAGGCAGACGCTTTTGGCGTCGCTCAGGCGTCTCACCTTTATGACATCGACATTCTTGTTGAGCTGCTTCTCTATCTGATCGATAGTCCTCTGGTCGCCGGTCGATGTGATCGTCATGCTCGAAATCTCGCGGTTGTCGGTCTCACCTACGGCGAGAGTGTCGATATTGAAGCCGCGCCTCGCAAACAGCCCCGATACAGCAGACAGGACTCCGTCCCTGTTCTCTACAAGTACTGAAAAGATCCCTTTCATCAGTCCGCCTCCCGTTACTTCACATTGTTCTCGCTGTCAACATCGCATACAAGCAGCCGGGCACTCTCGCCCTCAAGGAACCAGTCGAGTATACCGTCAAGATCCTTATTCGATGAGCACTCCCTGTACTCGAGCCCGTACGCTTCAGCTATCTTTCCGTAATCAGGCCAGTCGCTGAGCTTTACTCCCTCATAGTGCGAATCGTAGTTGTAATGCTGGTATTCCCTTACCAGTCCAAGATATCTGTTTCTGACGATGAGTATCCTCAGATCGACATCGTTGTTGCGCATGGTGGCAAGTTCATTCATCGACATCTGGAAGGCTCCGTCGCCCGTGACTGCCACAGTCTGCTTTTCCGGGCATACGAGCTTGGCTCCCAGGGCGGCCGGTATGGAATACCCCATGGTGCCCATTCCGCCTGTCGTCATGAAGCGTCCTTCCTTCATTATATAATTGTCCGCGCTCCACAGCTGATTCTGTCCCACGTCAGCCACATAAACTGCGTCGTCATCGAGCTTTTCGGAGAGCTTCTGCACCAGCAGGTTAGGGTCAACGAGCCTGTCGCTGAACACGCGCGTATCGACCGTGTTTCTTTTGATCTCCTCCAGCTCCTCTATCCAGCTGCTGTCCTTGCGGCTTATGTCGCCGTCAAGCATCTGGGAGAATATCTCTCTGAGGTCTCCTACCAGCGGTATCGTAGGCCCTACATTTTTGCCTATCTCCGCTGTGTCTATATCTATATGTATGACAGCTCTTCTGGTGAGATTCTCAGGCTTCGGGATAGCTCTGTCAGCGATGCGCGCGCCGACGACTATCAGAAGGTCAGCTCTGCCGACAGCCTTATTGGCATAAGGCTTTCCGTTGTTGCCAAGCATGCCGAAATTCAGCGGATGCTTCTTAGGCAGCACTCCCATTCCCATCATCGTGTGCACCAGCGGGATGTTGAACTTTTCGCAGAATTCACGTATTACCTTCTCGCCGTTTCCGAGTATGACTCCTCCGCCAGCGCAGATGAGCGGCTTTTCGGCCTGATTGAGCAGGCTCACCACTCTTTTCAGCTGTATCGGATTTATCCTTATCTCAGGCTTGTATCCGCGTATAGTCACGCCGTCAGGATATACGAACTGCTTTCTCAGTTCAGCCTCCTGGACATCCATCGGGATGTCTATCAGGACCGGTCCCTTGCGGCCTGTCGACGCTATGTAGAATGCCTCCTTGAATACTCTCGGTATGTCGTCAGGATCCTTTACCAGATAGCTGTGCTTTACGAACGACCTGGTAGCCCCGCGCATGTCAGCCTCCTGAAAAACATCGCGCCCAAGCTGTTTGCTGGATACCTGTCCCGATATCGCTATGAGGGGGATGCTGTCGGCGTAAGCAGTAGCGAGAGCCGTGATAAGATTCGTAGCTCCCGGGCCTGAAGTCACCACGCACACCGCCGGCCTGCGCGACATCCTCGCGTAACCGCTCGCGGCATGCCCTGCGTTCTGCTCCTGGCGGACCAGAACGTGCTCTATCCCTGAATTGTAAAGGCCTTCATAGAAAGGGGCTATCGCCACTCCCGGGTAGCCGAATACCAGGTTTATGCCTTCTGCTTCAAGGCATTTGACCATCGCTTCTGCACCTGTCACAGTCATCTCCTCCTTGGCTATTATTAGTCTGATATGCGTAACAATTACTTTATCACGATTCAGACACAGTAACAATTGATTTAAAGCAAAATTGAGATTTTCTACAATTTTTACTTGGTTTTTTGTTGACACAACCAAGCATCTGGTTTACTTTTTTATATGACAACGGGATAGAGTTTTGAATAAAGAGAAAGGAATCCGACATGACAAATATCGAAATGATACGCGCTTACGGGCATGAACAGGTTGCATACTTCAACAATGAAAAAGCCGGTCTCAAGGCTATCATTGCACTTCACAATACAAATCTCGGCCCTGCGGTAGGCGGCTGCAGGCTCTGGCCTTATGAGAACGAAGAAGCAGCTCTCTTCGATGTACTGAGACTGTCACGCGGCATGAGCCACAAGAATGCCGCTGCAGGCATGCCTCTCGGAGGAGCAAAGGGCGTTATTCTCGCTCATCCTTCCCAGAAGACCGAGGCCATGTTCGAAGCTTTCGGCGAGGCAGTAAATACTTTCATGGGCAAGTACTATACTGCTGAAGATGTCAACACAGATACGAAGGATGCTGACTACATGCTCCGCACAACAGAGTACGTAGTAGGCCGCGCTGATGTTTCGGGCGACCCTTCGCCATTCACTGCCATCGGAGTATTCGACGGCATCAGAGCTGTCGCTCAGTTCATGAACGGCTCCGACAGCCTCGACGGCATGAAGATCGCTGTTCAGGGACTCGGCAAGGTAGGAATGGATCTTGCTAAACAGCTCCACGCAGCAGGCGCAAAGCTGATAGTCTGCAACAACTCCAACAAGGAAGCAATGAAGTACGCTGTTGAAGAGCTCGGAGCAACAGAGGTCGGAAAGGACGAGATCTACGGAGTTGAGTGCGACATCTTCGCTCCATGCGCTCTCGGCGCTGTCGTAAACAGCAAGACCATCCCTCAGTTCAAGTGCAGGGCGATCGCGGGCGCTGCCAACAACGTTATCTATGACGACGCTGCAGGCGAAGCTCTCAAGGCACGCGGCATACTCTACGCGCCTGACTTCATCATCAACGGCGGCGGAGTCATCAATGCCGGACAGGAAGCATTCACAACATACGACAAGGAGAACGTGCTCAAGCAGGTACACAACATCTACAACACCGTATACAGAATGCTCGAGGAGTCGAAAGAGACAGGCAAGCCTGAAGGCGTTATCGCTACAGAGTTCGCCGAGAACCGCATCAGAAACGGACTCGACGCATAGTCAGACGGTCATCACGAATTTCACGCTAAAACACAAATCCGGGCCAAAAGCCCGGATTTTCAATGTCGTTATTTTGTATTCTTCCTATTGTCTTGTGGCCAGGATCTCCTCAACGATCGGATCGAGCGCTTCAGCATCGATGCCGTTATAGCCGCTCTCTGCTCTTTCATTGATGAGCACAGCGGTTTCCTCGCCGTAAATCCTGCCGGCATCGATGAGGAATTTATCGAACTGAGGTCTGTCCAGCCTTTTGAGCCTGCTTTTGTCTATGCGGCCCGGGAGCAGATAGAATGAGCAGAAAGCGTCATCGGCTGATCCGCTCCGTTTTCTTACCTTTTCTATATAGGCAGCATTTTCAGGATCACCTAGGCCTACGCCGCAGACTATGATCTTCTTGCCCTCAAGTCCAAAGTTGTGGTGATTTTGCCACAGAAGATTTACCCCGATGATCTCGGCATCTTTGACAGCGCCTAATAATCCGATGACATCCACACCTCTATGCTTATAGAATCGCTCATCCTCCGTGTCGAT
>CADATR010000147.1 GCA_902790885.1 uncultured Eubacteriales bacterium | reverse complement strand
TCGTGGCTGACCTCTGCGGACTCAACGCCGTCGAGAGCCTCGAGAGCCTTCTTTACAGCAGCCTCGCAATGAGAGCACATCATTCCTTCGATATTCATTGTCTTCTGCATCAGTTTTTCCTCGCTTTCATTCTTGTTATTGTTTTCAGGCGCCTCTGCCGAAGCATCCGCCTGTGATGAACTGTTTTTAATATCTGCATCCTTGTTCTTTTTCCCTGCGTCAAACAGGTTGAGCCTGAGAGCATTGGTGACAACACAGAAGCTCGAGAGACTCATGGCAGCTGCTCCGAGCATCGGGTTGAGGGCCCAGCCGAAAAGCTTTATATATGCTCCGGCAGCTACAGGGATGCATATCACGTTGTAGAAGAACGCCCAGAAGAGGTTCTCGTGGATGTTCTTCAGTGTCTTGCGCCCGAGCCTTATCGCTGTGACAGCGTCAGAAAGGCGGCTGTTTACCAACACCACATCTGCCGCGTCGAGCGCTACATCCGTACCTGCTCCGATTGCGATACCCACATTTGCTCTGGTAAGAGCAGGCGCATCATTTATGCCGTCTCCGATCATTGCCGTACGGCCCTGATCCATGAGACTGCGGATGACAGCCTCTTTGCCGTCAGGCAGTACTTCAGCCACGAATTCATCGACTCCTACCTCAGCCGCGATGGCTTCAGCAGTCTTCTTTCTGTCACCTGTAAGCATGACTGTCCTGATACCCATCTCCCTGAACTGCCTTATCGCCTCAACGCTGTCGGCTCTTACTGAATCCGCCAGGGCGATGAGACCAAGCAGCCTGCCGCCTTTCTCAAAGAGGACTGAAGTCTTGCCCGCGTTGGCGAATTCTGCCGTCTCTTTCATGAGACGGTCGATGTCCTCAGAGGCAACTCCGCATTCCGCCATGAACTTCGCGTTGCCGCCGGCTATGCTGACTGCCGATGAGCCGTCCCAGGTGAAGGCCTTCACGCCGCCGCCCGGCACTTCAGTGTAATCGCTTATCCTTAGCGTGGTGCCTCCGGTATACTCTGAAACCGCTTTCGCGAGAGGGTGGGTCGATCTCGATTCAACAGCGGCAGCTACTATAAGGAGCTCTTCCTGCGAAACTCCGCGGCAGGTGAATACATCCGTTACCTTAGGATCGCCGCCTGTGATGGTGCCTGTCTTGTCGAGCGCCGCTATTTCTATGCGCCCGGTCTCCTCAAGCGCCGCGGCGGTCTTGAAGAGTATGCCGTTCCTTGCTCCGACTCCGCTTCCGACCATTATGGCGACAGGCGTCGCGAGCCCGAGAGCGCAAGGGCAGCTGATGACGAGCACCGAGATGGCTCTCGCAAGTGCGAAGCCGGTATCCTTGCCAACTGCGAGCCAGATTATAAGAGTGAGGAGCGCGATGCCTATGACGACAGGGACGAAAATGCCCGAGACCCTGTCAGCGATCTTGGCGATAGGCGCCTTTGTAGCAGCCGCGTCGCTTACCATACGTATTATCTGAGCGAGAGTCGTATCTTCGCCTACTCTCGTTGCCTTGCAGCGTATGAATCCCGACTGGTTGGACGTCGCGGCAGACACGCTGTCGCCCGGCTTTTTGTCGACCGGTATGGACTCGCCGGTAAGGGCAGCCTCGTTGACAGCGGAATTTCCTTCTATGATGACTCCGTCCACAGGTATGTTCTCTCCCGGATTGACGAGGAAAACATCGCCTACGCGCACCTGCGAAATAGGGACCTCTGTTTCAATCCCGTCTCTTTCAACAACTGCAGTCTGAGGTGCAAGCTTCATCAGACTCTTGAGGGCGTCGGTCGTCTTTCCTTTGGACCTCGCCTCAAGCATCTTGCCCACGGTGATAAGCGTAAGTATCATCGCGGCTGATTCAAAATAAAAGTCGTGCATGCAGGCCATGACCTTTTCGCTGTCTCCCGCGAGCTGGGCTGCCGTCATCGCAAAGAGCACATATGTGCTCCAGCAGAATGATGCGGCGCTTCCCATCGCGACCAGCGTATCCATGTTCGGAGCCAGGTGGATCAGCCCCTTGAACCCGTTCACGAAAAACTTCTGGTTGATGACCATTACTATGGCCGCCAGTATCATCTGCACCAGACCCATCGCGATGTGATTGCCTTCAAAGAAGGAAGGGAGCGGCCAGCCCCACATAGTGTGGCCCATAGAGAAGTACATGAGGACTATAAGAAAGCCAAGCGACCATATGAGGCGCTTCTTAAGGACTGGAGTCTCTCTGTCCTCGAGGGCGGCCTCATCGGCGGCAAAGCTGCTGCCTGCCGTATTATGCTCAGCGCTGTCTGCCTTGAGACGCGCGCCGTAACCCGCGTCGGTGACAGCCCGTATTACATCCTCAGGAGAGGCGCTTCCTTCTACACCCATTGAATTTGTAAGAAGGCTGACCGAGCAGGAGTCGACTCCCTCTACCTTTGACACAGCCTTTTCTACGCGCGCCTGACAGGCGGCGCAGCTCATTCCAGTAACTATATATTGTTCCATTTTCAGATTCCTTTGACTGACTGCAGATCACTTCATCATCTTCTGAAGGGTGGCGACGAGCTCTTCAACGACCTCATCGTTTCCTTCTCTTATGTCATTTCTGACGCATGTGCGGATATGATTTGACAACAGCACCTTGCTGAAGCTGTTGAGCGCCGAATTGACCGCCGAGGTCTGTATCAGGATGTCAGGGCAGTACGCTCCGCGCTCCACCATGGCCTTGATGCCGCGCACCTGGCCCTCGATGCGGCTGAGTCTGTTGATCAGATCTTTGTATTCTTCGGGGCTGCGCTCCTTGTGCCTTTCACTGCACGCGCAGCAGTCCTTGCCTTTGTCAGTTGTGCGGGCCATGCCTGCAGCTGTTTCGTTTTTCATCATTATTACCTCGCAGTTGCCTCTAAAACATCCCGGCTGTACGGCCGGCATTTCAGATGTGATTTATCTTTGAGAATGATTGATACCCCCTTGGGGTATCACCATGGATAATATATACCCTGGTGGGGTATGTGTCAATGCTTTAGGGTGTATTGCGGATCAAAAACCGGATTCATACACCCGGCTGACAGCAGACCTGAAAAGAGAGAGTTTCGCCTCCTCAAATAGGGGTAAGCTTTGCCGCTAGGAAACTGTATTTTTGTGTATAGTTTCGTTTTCTATTGTGTGGCTGCACTCCTCCGTGATAAAATATTTTCATTAGTATGGACATCCGCGTTCTCCGGTGTCCGGTGTCCGGCGGCCGTCAGGCCGTATTTGTAAGGAAAGAGAGAGGGAGAAAAGTGAAAGATCTAAAGCATCTGATTTATTTCGAGGACCTGCTCCAGGAGGCTAACAACGAGCTGATCGCGCAGGCCCAGAAAGAAGGCATGAAGTGCATTGGATATATGTGCGAAAACGTGCCTGAGCCTCTGCTCAATCTGCCTGGCTGCTTCTCGGCAAGGCTCCGTGCTCCGAGAACAGGCTCGATTGACGTTGGTACCTACTATCTGACCAGCTTCCTTTGCGAATATTCGAGAGCTATCCTCGAGAGAGCTCTTGAGGGAGGCTACAATTTCCTCGACGCCGTCATTACACCTGATGGCTGCACAATGCTCAACCGCTGCGTAGAAAACATGGATGTCCTCCAGGCAATGGGCAAGGACAAGGAAGGCTTCTTCTTTGACTACATGGAGATCCCTATGAAGGCTGACTACAACGGCCTCGACCTCTACGTTCTGCAGTGCAAAAACCACATTCTCAAGCCGCTGGCAGAGAACTACGGCATCGACGTTTCTGATGCCGCTATCCGCAAGGCAGTAGCCGAGCACAACAAGGTCTGCGAACTCATCAGAGCTATCGGAGACTTCAGAAAGCTCGATAATCCTACGATCACAGGTTACGAGTTCAACGTATTCTGCCTGGCATCATATGTTGCTCCTAAGCATCTCATCATCGACAAGCTCGAGGAGACCCTCGAAGAGCTCAAGACAAGAAAGCCTGATCCGAAGCCTTGGTTCAAGGCAAGAGTCGAGGTAGTCGGCTCCGAGGTCGATGACGTTGACTTCATCAAGCTCGTTGAGGACAGCGGCGCGTTCGTATGCGCTGACAGATTCTGCTACGGCTCGCTCCCTGGCAGAGATCCTATCGAACTGAACGATGACGAGGATGCTCTCACACAGATCTGCAGCGCTTACATGTACAGAGGCGAGTGCCCGCGTTACATGGATACCGCGAAGATGGACGGACGCCGTGCCTACGTTGACAAGATCGCGAAGGAGTACAAGGCAGACGGAATCATCTATCAGCAGATGAAGTTCTGTGACCCATGGGCTTATGAGAAGATGATGGGATCACACATCCTCAGAAACAGATATGACTGGCCGGTGCTGGCAGTCGACAGACCGTACACTATCGGCTCCTCCGGACAGATGCGTACCCGTGTACAGGCGTTCATGGAGAGCATCGATATCAAGAAGATTCAGAAG
>CADATR010000146.1 GCA_902790885.1 uncultured Eubacteriales bacterium | reverse complement strand
CGGTCGTCCTCGTAAGAACGCAGACCAGTCTGCCGGCGACCTATAGTCCGGCAGATTGGGAATCTATTAATTAAACCATTGATATCCAAAGAAAGCGGCCCTCTCTGTCACAGGGAGAGCCGCTGCGGTATTTATCCTAGAGATTGTCCGCGCCGTATTTGTTGAGCAGATCGTGCTTGAGATTCCAGAGCGGTTTGCTGAGGTCGACGTAGTATGTCTGAGGATTCTCGAATCTGAGCGACTCGCCCCAGAGCTTGTCTACCTGCTCTGTGCATGTAGCCTTGATCTCGTCGATATCCGGCTCCTTGTAGACCAGCTCGCCCTTTTCGAAAATAGGAACGAGCAGCTCGACTGCCGTGTAATCGTAAAGCACCTTGCGCTTCCATACTGCGTTCGGATCGAAGATCTCGAACGGCTTGCCGTCCGGAAGCGGCTCGTCTCTCAGCATGATGACGTCAGCAAGTGCCTTGCCGTGATCGTTTCCGTAGAATCTTACGACCTTCTTGAAGCCCGGGTTGGTGATCTTCTCAACGTTCTCGGAGATCTTCATCTTCGGCACCAGCTCGCCGTCTTTCCAGATGCCCGACAGCTTGTAAACGCCGCCGAATACAGGTTCTGATCTGGCGGTTATAAGTCTCTCGCCTACTCCGAACGAATCGATCTGAGCGCCTTCGAGAATAACGTCTCTGATGATATACTCATCGAGCGAGTTGCTTATGACGATCTTGCAGTCTGTGAGCCCCTCTGCGTCGAGCACCTTGCGGCACTCCCTTGTGAGGTATGTGATGTCGCCGGAATCGATGCGGATGCCCATCTTCTCAGGCTTCAGCTCCTTGAACACCTTGATCGCGTTAGGAAGTCCGGATTTGAGCACGTTGTATGTATCGATCAGGAGAGTCGCGTTCTGCGGATACAGCTCGGTGTACTTGTAGAACGCTTCATATTCTGTGTCGAAGCTCTGCACCCAGCTGTGTGCCATTGTGCCGAGAGCCGGAACATGGTGGTTTCTGTCAGCGATAGTGCATGCTGTGCCGACGCATCCTGCAATATACGACGCTCTGGCTCCATAGACTGCAGCATCTGCTCCGTGCGCACGCCTTGTACCGAACTCCATAACCGGCCTGCCCTGCGCCGCTCTTACGATGCGGTTGGATTTTGTGGCGACCAGGCTCTGGTGGTTGAACTGCATGAGTATGAATGTCTCAACGAACTGCGCCTGGATCAGCGGTCCCTTTACTATCATGACCGGCTCATGCGGGAAGATCGGATAGCCCTCCGGCACTGCCCATACATCGCAAGAGAACTTGAAGTCCCTGAGGAAGTCGAGGAACTCCTCGCTGAAGCAGTTTTTGTTTCTGAGATATTCTGTATCCTCCTCTGTGAAGCTGAGGCGCTTCACATACGCGATGATCTGCTCGAGTCCGGCCATGATGGCGAATCCGCCGCCGTCCGGAACACGTCTGAAGAACACGTCGAAGCATGCCTCCGCGTCCTTTATGTCTGAGTTGAAATACCCGTTTGCCATCGTGATCTCATAGAAATCCGTGAGCATTGTGAGGTTATATGTGTTAAGCATTTTGCTCTCCTTTACGCCCCGAGGCGTTATGTACGGGCCTTTAGCCCCTTCTCCTTATTTACCTATTAAGTATACTAACAGAGTCTCTTATTTGCAATGTATCTGTGTTGAGGAAGATGCCTCCTCGTGATAGAATAAGTGCTGTTATGAGAGAGATAAGCATCACCGCGAACGACGCCGGGCGCAGGCTCGACAGATTCCTCAGAAAGTATCTGCCGGGAGCGACTCTCAGCGAGATCTACAGGATCATCCGCAAGGACGCGAAGGTAGATTCGAAGCGGAGGAACGAGTCGTACATACTGAATGAAGGCGAAGTCCTTACGCTCTATCTGTCCGATGAGACTTTCGAAAAGCTCTCACGCGGCAAGGGCGCGTTTGGCGCGGGCAGCGCCGCGGGCGCCGCGAAGGCAAAGCGTACGTTCAAAATAATTTACGAGGACGACGAGGTGCTGATTGCGGGCAAGCCTTACGGTCTGCTGACTCACGGCGACTCTCACGAGAAGAAGGATCACCTCGCGAATCAGGTGAAGGATTATCTCATCGCAAGCGGCGCGTACGACCCTCGAAATGAAAAGGTATTCACTCCGGCTCCTGTCAACCGGCTCGACCGCAACACCACGGGCATTGTGCTCTTCGGAAAGACGGCTGCCGCAGTGCGCGGGCTCACCCGCATGATACGGGAAGATGAGATCCGCAAGTACTACCTCACGATAGCCTGCGGCACGATCGGCCGCGAGATGCGCCTGGGCGGCTCGCTGGTAAAGGACGAGGCCGCAAACAAGGTGAAGATACTCGAAGGCGAAGGCGGCAAGGAGGTCGCAACTATAGTGCGTCCGCTGGAGCAGCTCAGCTTCGGCGACGGGCTCACGGCCACTCTCTGCGAGATAGAGCTGCTGACGGGACGCTCCCACCAGATAAGAGCCCACCTCGCGAGCACGGGGCACCCTCTCATGGGAGACAGCAAATACGCGGACCGGGGATGCGCCGCGGTCAACGCTTACGCGCGGAGGCGCTTCGGCCTCTCGACTCAGCTTCTGCACGCATGCCGCGTGGAATTCATGGAGACTGACGACATACCGGATGCGCTGGAGCATCTGGCCGGCAGGGCGTTTGTGGCGTATCCACCGGCAAGGTTCACCGAAATATTACACGGACTCGGCGGCAGATATGGTGCGCGCCGATAGATCAATAAACAGGAACGAATAATGAGATCAGACAGATACAATGAAATCGATGAAAAAGAATCAGGTGCTGGCAGCTTTATAAAAAGTCTGCTCGTAGATGTGGTTATAGCGGTTTGCCTGGCAGGCGCAGTGCTTTACTTCATAAGGCCTACCATCGTTAAGCAGACTTCTATGGAGGATACTCTCCACGAGAACGACTACATGATAATGTACAGGCTGGCTTATAAAAAGCACGCTCCTGAGCGCGGGGACATCATCATCTTCCAGAGCAGCCTCGTGAACGAGGACTCCGGCAAGGACAAGCTCCTTATAAAGCGCGTCATAGGACTCCCGGGCGATCAGATAATGATCAGCGGCGGAATGGTGTACATCAACGGCGAAGCCTACGAGGAAGACTACCTGAAGGACGGCTACACTCCGGCTTTCGAGATACCTGCCGAGGGCGAGACTTACGTGGTGCCTGACGGCACGTACTTCTGCATGGGAGACAACCGCGTGGGCAGCGTGGATTCAAGGCGCAGCGAGGTAGGTGTCGTCCCTGAGGATACAATAAAGGGAAAGGTAGTCATCAGGCTCTTCCCGTTCAGCAAGATCAAAAGATTCTAGAGGCAGGGCATAAATTGGCAAAACGTTCACGCAAAACAGTCGCGAATAACAAGAAAGCATTCCACGATTACATCATCGAGGAACGCTTTGAGGCGGGCATCGTTCTGACGGGCACCGAGATAAAGTCCATCCGCAAGGGCTCATGCAGTATCAAGGAGAGCTACGCCAAGATCACAAGCAAGGGCGAGCTCGTGCTGACAGGCATGCACATAGCTCCTTACGAGCAGGGCAACCGCTACAATGTGGACCCGCTCAGGGTGCGCACTCTTCTGATGCACAAAAAAGAGATAAACAAGCTTTACGGCACGGTCAAGACCCAGCAGGGGCTTACCCTGATACCGCTGTCTGTTTACCTCGATGAAAACGGAAGATGCAAGATAGAGCTCGGCCTGGCGCGCGGTAAAAAGAATTACGACAAGCGCGAGGCTCAGGCAAAGCGTGACGCCGAGCGCAAGATGGACAAGGCGATCAAAGCGTCCCGAAATCGATGATATAATGGCCGCTGCAGTTTATCAGCAGGGTCCCCGACGGATGCCTCAGCTGTCTGTCGATTCGGCCGTACTCCCGATGCACATGCCCGTAGCAATGAAGCTGCGGGCTGTATTTATTCAGCAGATCATTGAAGCATTCGAATCCGTTGTGAGGAAGGTCCTCCATGTCGCCATGGCCGCGGCACGGCGCGTGGGTCAGCAGTATGTCGAACGGCGGCCTCTTTTCTGCGCCGCTCTCCCCCGCATCCGGGGACATCAGCTCTTTTACCGCATCGGCCACCTTCTGCAGTATTATGCTTCGTTCCGCCTTTCTGACGCGCTGCTCCATCTCGAGCTCAGTGTACATGTCGGAAGAATCGTCCCTGTAGCGCATGGAGCCGCCGAGCCCGAGTATGCGTATCTTCTGCCTGGAGTCTCCCCTTCCGCACTCGATCTCGAGCAGCTTTCCGTCGGCATTCTCGCAGCCTTCGGGCGGTCTTTTATCGTACATCCCGTCATGATTGCCGCGAACGTATACGAGCGGCGCATTGAGCATCGTGACCAGGAATTCAAGATATTCCGGTCTGAGGTCTCCTGCGGACAGCACAAGTCCGACGTCCGCGAGGCTTTGCGCTGTCGCGTCGTTCCAGTTATCCCACAGTAATCTCTCTTCAACATCTGAAATCAACAGT
>CADATR010000145.1 GCA_902790885.1 uncultured Eubacteriales bacterium | reverse complement strand
CACGGTACAAACCTTGCAAGTCGCTTTGGGGTTCGTCGGCAACTACGCCCCTTGTGGACTTTCACCACAGACTGACGGCATGCCCGTCATACATCAAAACAGCGCCTATCCGGCGCTGTTTTTCAGTTTGTCTATTGCGTTCAGTATGTCCGCCGGGAGCTCAGTCCTGAAGCTCACCCTTTCCTTTGATACCGGATGATCAAATTCGATATAGTACGCATGAAGGGCCTGACGGCTGATCAGCTGATCGCTTCCGCCGTAAAGCTCGTCACCCGCTATTATATTGCCCGTATGGGAAAGGTGCACCCTTATCTGATGAGTTCTTCCGGTATGGAGAATGACTTCCACCAGAGTATGCGGACCGTATTCCGCGGAGTCATAGCGTTCAATGACATTGACTTCGCTCAGGGCATTCTTTCCGCCTTCGTACATTACTTCACGGCGTATCGATACCTGATCTGGTCTTCCGACAGGCAGATCGATCTCATAATGGTCTTTTTCTATGCTGCCCTCTGTGAGCGCGTAATACTTCTTTACGACCGTGCTGCGCCTCATCTGTGACGAAAGCTCGTTCTGAGCGTTTGCGTTTTTAGCAACAATGATGATGCCGGAAGTATCCATGTCGATCCTGTTAGCGAATCTTACCTTGAACGACTGACCGCTGTCCATCATGTACTTCATGACGGCATTGGCAATGGTGTGCTGAGGATGGCCCTTCGTAGGATGGACTATGATCCCCGGCTGCTTGTTTACAAGGATAAGATCGTCATCTTCATAGATGATATCCAGCGGGATGTCCTCAGGCTCAAAGTCACTGGTCTCCTCCGGGAGCCTTACGCCAATGATATCTCCGGCCCCGGGCTTTATATAACCCGGAGTCGGAGTACCGTTCAGATCCACAAGGGACTGATATTTCATCTTTGTCCTGAACCTGGCAGAGAACCTGAAATTCTGTCTGAGTATCTGGTTGATGCTCAGTCCCTCTTCTTCAGTTGTAACTGTATGTTCGTATTTAGCCATTACCTAACGGAGCTGGGCGCCGCACTTTTTGTCGAGCACCTTGATGATTCCGTTCATCTTCTTTTCTATCTGTTTTGAGGTCATCGTTGAGTCATCGTTTCCGATCCTGAGGCTCAGCATGATCGACTTCTTGCCGGCCGGTATCTGCTTTCCGCGGTATTCCTCAACGAATCTCAGATCCTTTACCATGTATTTAATGGCTTCCCTTATCTGCTCCCAGGTCATCGACTCATCGACAAGGAGTGAGAGATCCTGCTCAACAAGCGGATACTGAGGCAGGTGCACAAACTCGTTTGTCCTTGACGGATATGCCTCGAGCATCGCCGTATCGAGTTCGAACGCAGCGGCGCTTATAAGCTTGATGCCTGACTCTGTCAGAGCCTGCACCGAGATAAGGCCGATCGAACCTGCGATCTTTCCGTTCTCCATGATATTGAGCCACACCTTCTCGTCAGCCCATGACGGCTTTTCCTTCTGCTTGAAGGTGAACGATTTGAAGTGACAGTATCCAGGCATTCCCTCGATAACGCCCTTCACCTTGAAGAAGAGCGTTTTAGCGTCCTTGCCCGCGAATGCTCCGCTCAGCATGTTTTTGTGTACCGGAAGCACCTCGTCAGGGCTTGAAGGACTGTACTCTCCCTTTTCAAATACCTGAGCCGCTTCAAAGACTGCAAATTCATCGAAGAACCTGTGATTCTTTTCGATCGTCTCGAGCATGCCCGGTATGAGCGAAGACCTGAGGAATCCCAGTTCCGGTGCCGGAGGTGTTGCGAGTCTTACTGAGCTGTCGAGATCGACACCTGCAGCGCGGATGTACTTTTCATCTATCCACGGATAAGTGAATATCTCGTTCATTCCGCATCTGAACGCGAGATATTCCCTGAGCCTTCTGGCGAGGTCGGCTTTGACCTGATGTACGGATTCTTCAAATTTTACAGGCAGCGGCTGCTTTTTGAAGTACTCATATCCGAGAAGTCTTGCTATGTCACCGAGAATGTCATCGTGTATCGAAACATCGCCTGTCGATCTCCATGTAGGAACTATGCAGTGATAGGTTCCGTCCTCGAAGCTGACCTCATATCCGAGTCTGGCGAGTATATCCTCGATCTCTTCTCTTTCAATGACTTCGCCGAGTCTTCTGTCGAGGAAGTCCTGAGTGATATCGATGACTTCGTTCTCAGTCTTCTGCGGATAGCAGTCTCCGAATGCGGTAATTCTGCATTCAGGATATATCTCCCTGAAGAGCCTGAGCGCCATATCGAGGCCGATATCGATCCTCTGTGTATCGATACCCTTCTCATATCTCATGCCGGCGTCTGTCTTCTCGTCGAATTCTCTTTCCGTTCTTCTGATTCCAGGTGCTGTAAAGTCAGCTACCTCGAGGAGCACCGAAGTTGTAGTGTCGAGTATAGAGTCCTTTTTGCCTCCCTTGATGCCTGCAAGGCCCATAGGCTCCTTCTCATCGCAGATCATGAGAGTGTGATCGTTGAGTTCAAGCTCCTTGTCATCGAGCAGTACGAGCTTTTCACCCGGCTTTGCGTTTCTGACGATGATCTTATCACCCTCGACATGGGTGGAGTCGAAGGCGTGCATAGGCTGGCCGATGCCAAGAAGAACAAAATTTGTGATATCAACAATAGCGTTGATAGGTCTCATGCCCGCATTGGTGATAAGGTTCTTCATCCAGGCAGGAGATTCCTTTACGCATACGTTCTCGATCTTTGTTCCTGTGTATCTAGGACAGCGATCAGGATCCTCTATTTCTATGTCATACGCCGGCAGCCCTGTAGGGAGCTCAGCGCTGATTTCATTGAAAGGAACCTTGTAGATGGCAGCCAGTTCCCTGGCAACTCCGTAATGGCCCCATAAATCAGGTCTGTTTGAGAGGGACTTGTTGTCGATCTCAAGGATAACGTCGTCAAGTCCTGCGACAACGGCAACATTCTGTCCTGCTTCGCACTCGATCCCGAGTTCTGTAAAGTCCACGATCTCTCTTTCGTCTTTAGGAGGAAAGAGATCAGCAAGGAATACCTCAGTGGCTCCGCATATCATTCCGTACGAAGGAACGCCTCTGAGCTTGGTCTCCTTGATCTTTACAGGTTCGCCCTCGCCGTGCCATACGACCTCGGCGCCCGGCTTCGAAACGCAGACCTTGTGGCCTTCCGTGAGGTTTGAACCTCCACAGACGATCTGCTTGAGTTCATCCTCGCCTACATCAACAATGCAAACTCTGAGAGCGTCTGCATTCGGATGGGCTTTGATCTCTTTGATTTCACCGACAACGATGTCGTGGAATTTATCTGCTGCATAAATGACATCTTCGACCTCGACAGTCCTCATCGTGAGGTCGTACGCTATCTGATCATATGTGAGATCTGACGGCAGATCGACAAATCTGCTGATGAATTTCATCGAAATGTTCATAGCTTGCCTCCTTCCTTATTTGAACTGCCTGAGGAATCTCAGGTCTGCGCTGTGGAAGAGTCTTACGTCATCCACTCCGTAGCGCATCATTACCATTCTGTCGAGTCCGATGTTTGTATAGAATCCTGTCCATACGTCCGGATCGAGGTTTGCGGCCCTGAGAACATTCGGATGAATGACACCGCCCGGCATGACTTCTATCCAGCCTGCGTGATTGCAGGCCTTGCATCCCTTGCCTCCGCAGAGCAGACATTCCATGTCTATTTCGTAGCCCGGCTCTGTGTCAAGGATGTCTTGGCGGTCGGTCAGTATCAGGTGCCTGCGGCGCGTGTCAATCTTTGCATACAAGCCCTTGTTGAACAGGTCGAAGCCGATGATGGCATCGTATTTCTGGCGCGTGGCGGGGCGCGGAAGCACCGAAGCCACATAGCCGCTCACGCGTATCCGACCCATGCGGAAGGCGGGCAGCTGTACCACGCGGACCGTGTCTTTGTGGTTGCTGGCATCGTATGAGACCACGTTGCCCAGCTCGCGGTAGCGTCTGACCTCGTCGCTCTCGTAGACCATGCCCTGTCCCGACCCCGTGTCGAGCAGGTAGCGGCAGCGCCGTCCCGCAGTTTCCACGTCGATATAGATCAGGTCGTTGTCGATGACGATTGGGATGGTGTCGCAGAAATTGCGCTCCGACAACAAAAAGTTGGCTGAGTAGCTGTACATCTGAGCCTGTAAAGACGCAATGCCCAAGAACAGCAGAAGTAGCGATGCCGTCAATTTCTTCATGCTTGAACAATACAAACCAAAGGTGGTGAAAGCTTGGGCTCCCCTGTGGGAACGTTGCTTTTCTGTCGGCAAAGATACACATTTACGTGTGAAAAACAAAACAATGACGTGTTTTTTCTTGGCAACAACATGGAAGTTCTCGGATTAAATGGCATCAGTGAACGTAACCTTAAAAAATCTTAACGGCCGAGGTGAAACATATACCTTTCGCCTCGCGAAATGTTAACGCGCCATTTCCGTGTTAACATTTCCCTCAGCCCCTTAAATTAGGCGTTTGGGGCTTCCTATCGTCCCCTCCACTTCCCTTTCATTCCCTTTTCACTCCCCTTTCATTCCCAA
>CADATR010000144.1 GCA_902790885.1 uncultured Eubacteriales bacterium | reverse complement strand
TCCAAGGGTTTTTACTTTTCATAGGTGGTTAGATGTGGTTAGATAGTGGTTAGATTTGCACATTTAGTGCATTTTTTGATGCTTTTTTACGCCATAGCCTGTGAAATAAGCTCATAGCGCTCGTCATCTCTGGAAAGATCGTAGCAGTAACTGTTCTGAGTAGTGCGAAGATCCTTGTGACCAAGCTGAGCCTGGATCGTCAGATCGCTGATGTTCGAAGCATGCATCATTGATGCGCATGTCCTGCGCGTTGAGTGCAGGCTTCTTCTCGGAATACACAGCTCATCGCAGTAATTGTTGATCATCTTGCCCAGGGCAGAGTAGAAGCTCTGGTATCTGCCGTCGATAACGAATATGTCACCGTTTTCCAGCAGCCCGAGTCTCTTGCGTTCAGCACGGACCAGCTCGATTATCTCAAGTGCGGAAGGGACTACATAGACATTGCGCCATCCTTCAGCATCCTTGAGCCTCTCGACTATTTCATCGGCGCCGTGGCTGAAAGCCCTCGACAGAGTCAGATTCCTGCCTTTCAGATCCTCAAATCTTAGAGCAGTGACTTCTCCTCTTCTGAGCGAGACTGACAGGAGAAACGCGATCGCAAGAGGGACGAACCTCTGAGTGTAACTGCGTCCGACCTTATACTGCTCAAGCGCATATCTGATGACCATATCTCTTTCATCCGGCATGAACACCTGCGTCTCACTGGCCTTTTTAGGCTCAGGCCTTAGCTCTCGATTCATGATCCTGATGATTTCAACCGGATTTGAATCGATAATACCGATTCTAACCGCATAATCCATCATCTGACGGATAACCGAAGAGAACGAGTTATACTGATGTTTGTTCATCTTCTTTTCAGCGATCTTTTCTTCCATCCAATCTGAAATCATATCGCTTGTGAGATAACAGATAGGTACTGATATGATCTGCTCTCCTGCATAAAGTGACTTCCATGTCGATCTGTTGCGCTCGATAGTAGACTTTGAGAAACGCTTTCCCTTATATGCCAGCCATTCTTCGAATAGGTCAGACAGTGTCAGACTTTTTTTACGAAGCTCTTCTTCCTGATTGCTGTAGTACTCGCAGAGCAGATTCTTCAGTTCTTCTTCGCTTGCTCTTGAAACCAGTTTTCTGCCTTTTGTTTTGTCCGGATCCGGCAGGAATGTCCGCCAGCGACCATCTTCTCCTTTCCAGATTTTGTGATTGTGATAGCTTAAAAGTTTTTCCGTGCGTTTTTTATTCATGATATGTCGCACACCATCTGGGTCAACAATACCATTTTCAATGAGCGCAGACAATATTTCGCTGTCAGAATAGGATGCCGAGACCGGCATCAAAGACAGCGTATTCTGTTGTAAAGCATATGCTTCTGCCATGCTACGGCATCCTCCTTTCTACAGTAGTCGTTTTGGGGCTGTAGTATCTTCTTTTACTTGCGCCTTGTTCCTAATCGTCGTTTTTTGCGCCACTTATCAGGATTTGTTTAGTATCAATCTTCTTTGGAACGAGAAAATATTTTTCGATCTCACATCGCAGATACCTCCACGCTTTAGTTTCTTTCAGGACCTGGATTATCTCATCAGGGTTGCCCATCCTGAATGCAATCTCATCAATCTTGTCTGCAAGCTCACTGATTCTGTTCATATATGACCAGAACTTGTCATCAGGCATCGGGGTTGGGCCATATCCTTTAATCAGCTGGCGCAGATAGGTGCTGCGACTAAGACCGGTCTGCTTGAGTTTTCTGTTGAACAGCTCCAGCTCTTTATCATCGAGATAGAGAGATATTCTGTTATTTCTTTTTCGCATAATGATCAATTCCTCCTTGAATCGTTTCGTTATCAGTTTGCCGGCAGTAAGCGGGGGTTTGGGGGCTTGTCCACCAAGGCAGGATTTGGACCGTGAGTGCACAAATCCTCTGCTTGCTATTCGCATGCAGGCCTGCATAAATGCATTTTGAGGCTGAATTGATGATCGACAGCTGCCTGTGAACTTGTTTTATTTGGTATCTGTTTGCCACCACCGGACATCTTTTGGATATCCTGACCGCTGGGCGATGCTACCTATTTGATATCGCATTTTACGTGTTTGATACCAAATAGGTAGCAGATCTATATGTCCACATTGTGACTTCAGTTCAGCCCCAGAAAGTCAAAATCTATGTCATCTGCAGCATCTTCATCGTTCTCCTCGATAGCTGTAGTATCAGCAGTAATCTGTCTGAACGCATAGCCCTCAGGGCTGAATCCTGCAGCGCATGCCATATAACCTGCGAGAAATGAGGGGAGAGTGCGCTCGATCGCTTTTTCAGCAGCACGCTCTACAGTTTCAGAGATATCCGATAGCGTAATGCTCCTTTTGGTATTTTTTACGGATTCACATGTCTCTTCAGACAGCAGTTCTATCAGAGCCTGTATAACTGCCTGACTGTATGATGAGAATCTGTTCTTATCCCTGTCCTGCAAGAGCTGCCAAGCCTTACGATGCATCTCGTTGTCCATGTCGAATCTGATATTTGCTTTTCGTACCTCACTCATTTGCGGTTCCTCCAGCTAAGTGCAACCACGTACTCGTATCCTTTGGCATTGGCGCAGATATCATCTATGATCTCGACTCTCTCGGGATCATACTTGCCGAAGTTCTTGATGATCACTGCGCCGCCTCCAACAATGTGCAGTCTTACAAGATCCGGATTGTATTCATACTTCATAAGAGTTGAGAAGATCTCAGCAGCATAATCCTCGGCGACCTTGCGTATGATAGAGAGATATTTCTCGGGAATATCTGCTGTACCGAATCTCAGTACTCTTTCAACAGTAGCAGGTTCGATACTCGATCCGGTCTTTTCCATTACAGCGTTTATCGCCTTGATCATGCACTCGTTGGTGCCGAGCTTCTCGGTCCAGCATTTTTCTTCGATAGGCTTTTTGTCGATGATATACATGATGTTCATGGTCCCGTTTCCGATATCCGCAACCATATGAGTACCCTGATATTTCCCGACAGACTGAGCGACTGCAGGGTAGCCCTGAGGAAGCACTGTGCAGCCTGTAAGCTTCACGCGAAAGTCCTTGCCGTTATACCTGAATGCAAGCTTTTTCTTTCTCGTGAGATATGAACTGAAATCCTCTCTCTGGGATCTGACCCACTTGAGTGGCAGACCGCATACCAGATGCACATCAGCTTCATAAATCTTTTCTCTGCCAAGTTCTCTGGCAATTGCCATGAGGGTGAGGAGGTAGTATTCTTCGTCCGTTGTCTTGTCTGCAACGTAGTCCTTGTGCTTTTCGCCGACTTTGTACCACTTACCGTCATATTCAAGAATGTTGCCGCCGAGAGCAGGCTCACTGTCATATGCTGTTATTCCTGTTGGTGTAACTGTGTTAACGGTCTTGATGTTTCCGTATCCGTGGTCGACCGCAATGATTTTGGTGTTGTTGATTTCTGTCATAGGTTTTCCTTTCTACTTAATGTGAAATAGCGTACATATCCCGGCTGACCTGCATAGCCAGCTCGGCCTCATAGGTTGCCGGAGTATTGAAGAGTATGGTGATCAGATATGCCTTCATATTGCCGACTGAAACTACAGAGTTCTTTATACGATCAAGTATCGTTCTGATCATCTCCCCATTGAGTGATCCCAGACGTGCCTTGACCAGATCAGCAGCTACAGTCTCACTGTTCACACTGAGGGTTTTCTTTCGGGACATGTTTATCTCGACCATGATGTCTACGATGTTATCGATGATTCCTTTGTCAGCTTTCATGTCTTCGATGAGAATGTCATAGCCTATCTGATCCCTGACTCGCTCCAGCTCTGATTGATAGGATGGGTAATCTTTGTTAGTAATCTCTGTAGAAATCTTTGTATTTGTCATATCTTTTCTGATACCACCTGGTCTATCGAAAGCAATGACCTCATCCATTTCGTTGGATACCCTGGTTACATTTTTTTCACCAGGGGCATCTTCGCCAGGGAAGGTGAGCTGCAGCAACCTGTCTGAAAACAGTTCTATGAACATTACATTGTTGAGACTATCTCCGGCATCAGTCTCGATGTCCCTAAGATGCCGCTTTATTACTCCGAGCCTTTCAAGATTCTTCATGGCTCGTCTGCACTGTGCCTTTGATAGATGGAATTTTTTATTGAGTTGTCCATAACTGAGCTGCAGCATGTCACTGGCGAAGCGTTTTTCAAGTACTGTCTCTCCGGAGTCTCCATCTCCGCAGGACTCTCTTGGTCTATGCCAGTACAGTATCTCGGACAGTATCGCGATCGCGTTCACGTCTGGCTTACCTTTCTCAGTCTGGATCGCCCCGTACCAGGTGTGGGGGATGATGTTCCCAGTGAAGTTGATTCCATATAGCGCATCCACTGATGCAATACCTGACTTCTTGATTGTTTTCATTTCGATGACCTTTCTCCCGGCAGCATATGAAGAGAATTCACCGGGATAAAAATAAGAGTGATACGAGTCGCGATGAGGAACCTTGCCTAACCCCTTCACTTGTGGGCATTTCGTCAGCCAAATGTGTGGGTGTTTTTGAGAAAAAACTTTGTATAAAAATCAATACAAGCTTGAATGCCTTGAAAATAGAG
>CADATR010000143.1 GCA_902790885.1 uncultured Eubacteriales bacterium | reverse complement strand
TAGTTCCCGTCAGCCAGCGCGGCGTTCACGGGGCAGACTGGAGAATGCTATGATCGCGGGTCAGGTCAGGCTAATCCCATAACTTTTGTGATTGACCCAAATAATATATCCATATTATGCAATTTTTGCCGCATTGAGTCAAATGATATTGCAAAATATGGATATTTTCGTATGATTGAACTATTGTTCCCAGCTTTTCGGTCGTCCGTATCCTACCCGGCAAAATACGGCGCGTATTTCGCGGCGATCTTCACCGACTCTATCATGCTGACCGCGCTTGCCTTGCCTGTGCCGGCAATGTCGAAGGCCGTGCCGTGGTCTACGGAAGCGCGCAGTATAGGCATGCTGTTTGTGATGGCAATGGTTCGGTCGAAGTCGAGAGTCTTTGCAGCGATATGGCCCTGGTCATGGTAGAGCGAAAGCACCGCGCTGTATTTTCCGGCCGCCGCCTGGTGGAATACCGAATCGGCAGATACCGGGCCAACGACATCGTAGCCTCTTGCCCTTAGCTCTTCCACTGCAGGCTCTATCTCATTCACCTCTTCCCAGCCGAACAGCCCATGCTCGCCCGAATGCGGGTTGAGCCCCGCGACAGCCATCGTGCCCTCTGTGACTCCGAGTCTCGCAAGAGCCTCCGTGCATCTTTCAACGTAGTCGATGATCCTCTCTTTTTTGATCATGTCGACCATCTCGCGCAGCGATACGTGCCTGGTGAGGAAGAATATCCTCATGCCGTTTGTCTCAAACATGGTAAGCGGGTCGTTGGTTTTTGTAAGTGCAGCGAATATCTCGGTATGCCCTATGAATTCGACCCCTGCGGCGCGGGTGGCCTCCTTGTTTATAGGAGCTGTCGATATGGCGTCGGCCCTGCCGTCCATGGTGAGCTGTATCCCCTTTTCGATGTATTCATACGCGGCCCTGCCGCACATGGCGCTCACCTTTCCGTATTCAAAGCGGTCCATGTCTATATTGCCGAGGTCGATGACGTTGAGCACGCCCCTGCTGTAATCGCCTTCCTCCGGCTCTTTCATGCAGTTTATCCTGAGATCGGCTCCTGTAACGGCTATCGCCTTCTCAAGCACTCCGGCGTCTCCGACAACTATGCAGTCAGCGGTCTCAAATACCTCCTCGTCGGCTGCCGTTCTGACCGTGATCTCAGGCCCTATGCCTGCAGGGTCACCCATCGTGACCGCAATAAGTGGTTTTTTCATGTCTCTCCAACCCATCCTTTTAGGATTCTTATTTGACGCCGTTTACGACATTGCACGGTGCACCTTCAATAAACGACCTTATATTGTCAGCTGTCGTCTGCATGATGCGTTCGCGCGCTTCCTTTGTTGCCCACGAAATATGAGGCGTGATAATGCAGTTCTTAGCTTTGAGGAGCACATTGTCTTCGCGGATCGGTTCAGTGGATACAACGTCGACTGCAGCTGCCGCTACCTTGCCGCTCTCAAGCGCATCGTAAAGATCCTGCTCAACTACAAGCGGACCCCTGCTGTTGTTGATGAGAATGACGCCATCTTTCATCCTGGCTATGTTGTCCCTGTTGACGATGCCTTTTGTCTCAGGGAAGAGCGGGCAGTGGAGGAAAATAAAGTCCGATCTGCTCAGAAGCTCATCCAGGTCTACATACTCTGCGACCTGTCTCCCGGCTTCATGCTGATGGTTATCGTACGCAAGCACATTTTACGTTCATGGCTCTGAGTATTTTTGCTGTATTTGTGCCAATGCGGCCGAGTCCGATTATGCCGGCGGTCTTGCCCGATACTTCTATCATCGGGTAGTGCCAGTAGCACCAGTCAGCATTGGATGCCCATTCGCCGGAATGCACGGAGTCGCTGTGATGACCGATATGCGAGCAGACTTCCAGAAGCAGGCTCACTGCGAACTGGCTCACATTGTCTGTACCGTATACAGGCACGTTCATCACAGGAATTCCTTTTTCAGCTGCGTAATTATAGTCAACTACATTGTAGCCCGTAGCAAGAACTGCGATCGCCTTAAGGCCCGGGCACTTATCGATGGTTTCTTTGCTTATCGGCGTCTTGTTGGTCACAGCTACCTCAGCATCGCCTATCCTCTCTGCAATAAGCGGAGATTCTTCATAGGCCGTGCGGTCATATACTGTAACTTCACCGAGATCTTCCAGCGGTCCCCAGCTGATGTCGCCGGGATTCTCTGTATACCCATCCAGAACAACTATTTTCATGATTTCCTCCTGTCTTTCGGCTCATGACGGGCAGAGGCAGCTGCCCGGTAAAAATGCCGTACTTGCGCAAACAGGCAGCGTTTCCGCTGCCTGCATATCTGCTTAAAAGAATTAGAAATCGAGATCTTCTATCTCATTTATTCTGCGCAGGTGTTTTCCGCCTTCAAACTCTGTGACCATCCATTTGTCGATAATATCAAAGGCGAGCTCCTGGCTGATCATGCGGGCACCCATGCATACAACATTCGCGTTGTTGTGGCGTCTGCACATCTCTGCCATCTCTACAGATGTGCAGAGTGCGGCTCTGATGCCAGGCACCTTGTTGCATGCGATGCTGATCCCGATTCCTGAGCCGCACACGGCGATGCCGCGCTCGGCCTCGCCGGACGCCACAGCGCGTCCTACAGCGTGCCCGTACTTCGGATAATCCACGGATTCAGTCGAGTCGCAGCCAACGTCGATGACTTCATGCCCTTCGTTTATCAGCTTCTCCTTGATCGCTTCCTTAAGCTCATATGCTGCATGGTCGCTGCCTACTACTATTTTCATCGTTTCTTTCCTCCACCCTATGCGTTTTTGTCAGTGAAATACCTGGAGTACCTCTCTCTTACCAGGTGCGATTACTTGGTTCCGAAGATTCTGTCGCCGGCATCGCCCAGGCCAGGTACGATGTAAGCGTTCTCGTTCAGATGATCGTCCTTTGCAGCGATGTAGATGTCCACATCAGGGTGAGCCTTTGTCAGCGCTTCGATCCCTTCCGGAGCAGCGATCAGGAACATGAGGCTGATGTCCTTTGCTCCCTTTTCCTTTACGAAGTCTACCGCGGCGATGGCACTTCCGCCTGTCGCGAGCATAGGATCGACGATTATGATCTTTCTCTTGTCGATGTCTTCAGGCAGCTTGCAGTAGTATTCCACAGGCTCGTGTGTCTCAGGGTCTCTGTAAAGACCGACGTGTCCTACTCTTGCAGACGGGATTATCTCGAGCATTCCGTCTACGAATCCGAGTCCTGCCCTGAGGATAGGGACTATGGCAAGCTTTTTGCCGGCCAGCATCTTGACTGTCGTAGGGCAGATAGGAGTTTCGATCTCCACATCTTCTGTAGGCAGATCTCTGGTGATCTCGTAGGTCATGAGCATTGCGACCTCACGTGCCAGATCCCTGAATTCCTTGCTTGCTGTGTTCTTATCTCTCATCAGCGACACCTTGTGCTGGATCAGAGGATGATCAAAAATCATTACTTTACCCATTGCTTACCTCCCTGAATGTGCAATTTTGTTGTGATTGTTATCAATATTTTACGAAAATCGCCCCGGTTTCCCTTATTTTATCACTTTACCACGTCATATCCTGCGCTTTTGAGCATGCGGTTCATGACGCTGAATCCGAAGCCCCTCTGCTCGAGCGTTCTGATAAGGATGAGTTCGTATCCCTGTCTGTCGAGCTCGCGGAGCTCCGCGAAGAGCCTGTGCGCAGCCTTGCCCGGATCGTTTCCGTAGTCGAGCATGGCCACCTTTACGCCGTTCTCCCTTGCCTCAAGGCCCAGCTTCTTAGCTTTGGCCATGAATTCGTTATCGTCTCCCTCTATGAGCCTTACCTTCGCCTTAGGCGCATAGTGCTTGTACTTCATTCCCGGTGATTTCGGCTTGAATCCGTTATCGGCCACTCCGTCCTCAGGGTCAGCCGTCATCTCCGGCTTCTCAAGCAGCGCCCCGTCATACAGGACCGCCCTCTTGAGTATGCTTTCGAGCTTCTCCTTTGTGACAGCACCCGGTCTGAGTATGCACGGTCTGTCTCCGGTAAGGTCGACTACCGTGGATTCGATGCCGACATCACACTGCTCTCCCATCACGACCGCGTTTATGCGCCCGTCCATGTCCTCGAGCACATCGCCTGCAGTCGTAGGACTCGGTCTGCCCGAGATGTTTGCGCTCGGTGCGGCGATCGGTCTGCGTGTAAGTTTTATGAGCTGCCTTGCCGTTGGATTCGACGGCATGCGTATCGCTACCGTATCGAGTCCGCCGGTCGTAACGTCCGGCACTATGGCTGCCTTTTTGAAGATCAGCGTCAGCGGTCCCGGCCAGAGATTCATCATCAGCTTTGATGCCTCAGCGCTGACTCCCTTGATGCCCCCGTCGATAAGCGCGTACAGATCTGTCACATCAGCGATGTGGACTATCATCGGGTTATCTGACGGACGCCCTTTTGCCCTGTATACAGAAGCGACGGCCTCTGCGTCGAGAGCATTCGCTCCGAGCCCGTAGACCGTCTCTGTCGGAAAAGCAACAAGCCCGCCGGATCGGATGATCTCACCGGCACGTTCAAGGTCGCTTTCTCTTGTTGATAATCTTAATGTATCCACTATAACCCACTTCTTCATCTATAGTCGTCAATATTGTACC
>CADATR010000142.1 GCA_902790885.1 uncultured Eubacteriales bacterium | reverse complement strand
ATGACCTCGACTATATGCTCATCAAGACCGTCAATGAAAAGATACAGGAAGTCGTTGACGAGAACAAGGACGACACCGACAAGACCGTCATCGACAACACCGCTCTCAAGGACATCCTCACCGACATCGGTCTGCCGGAAGAGCGTGTCCAGATGATCGAGCCTGTTTACCAGAAGATATGCGGCGATGCACCTCTCACAGCATCCAATATTGTCGAATCCAAGACCGTGCTCACTTCCCCCGGCATAACGGTGAACATCAAGCCTTCTGCCGCTGACAAGGTACGTACAAGCGTTGTTGAGGGCAGAAGATGTCTGCTTATCGACATCGACGATCCGACTATCGAAATAAACGGACTTCCTGTAACCCTCAGCTGATCTGAATAATCACATTCAAAAGGAGAATCATCATGGGAAAGTGGAAAGCTGCTGCTGCTAATATGCACTCGCTATGGGATAAATACTCAAAAATCAAGGTCACTGAGGTAAGATCAGTACATAAAAACCTGATATTCCGCACTCTCCCTGTCCTTTACAGATTCGTTCCAGAAGCTGAGAAGCTCTTTGAGCCACAGCTCGATATTATCATAGACCGCGCGTGTGCTCCCGACCGTCCCGGCGATTACGAAAAGGGTATGGGAAGACACTATTACTGCGGCTCAAATGCTGCCGGCAGAAAGCTTTCTCCCAAAGGCGGCTACTACAAAAACGGTATCAGCTTTTTCTCCAAAAGTGCAAGAACTATGCTCGAAGAAGACTACACTATGGCACTTACCCTGTGGAAAGCCGGCTTCGATACTCCTGCCGCCGAACACCTCGGACGTGCCCTGCATATGCTTGAGGACATCTGCTGTCTGCCTCATGCAACTCGTATGACCTACTATTCCTCAAAGAAAATGATACACGAATCCTACGAGGATCTCGCAAAAATGATGTATCCTGATAACGTCGATGAACAGGAGTTCAGTGAGGATGACCTGCACCTCTTCGACGACAGAAACTGCTTCGGCGATGTTCTCAACAAGATAGTCGAGGACGAGGCAAGTGAACCCATACAGCTGCTCACCGATCCCGTAACCTGCATCACAAACAGGATATACTCAGCCGAAAAGGCAGTTATTGCCTTTCTTTTCCGCTTCTTCGAGGATATGAGCAAGTCCCCTGATGAGGCTCACTATATCACTGAAGGTATGAAGTTCGATCTGTTCCGCGGCTGTCCTCCGCTGACCGCACGGATAACTCCTGAGGGTATCGAGTTTCTGGACGGCGGTCAGCCGTATACCTGCAAGTTTCTGTTTGCAGAAGACGCCTCAGTTTTCAGAGCGGCTCACCGTAAAAACGGGAGCTTCACATTCTCCCCTGTCAGCGACCAGCAAAAGGGACGAGCCCTCGTTATCAAGAAAAACAAGCTGAGAGCATTCAATCCGTTAAAAGATAAACTCTATACATATCCAATTAAATAATTAACACATCCCGCCCTGACTTAAATCAATTCATTTTCAAGTCAGGGCTATTCTATGCATAATTTAAGCCCTGCAAAAGTTCATTTTTAGCTACTATGTATACGATATATTGCTGTATTTTGTATGAATCGGCTATTTTTTGCTAAGTTCACAAAATAATCTTTACAATTAGTTAATAATATGGTATGATATACACAAAGGTGTAAGTTTAAGTAAATTGTTTTATCTCATACGTTTTCTTATCACTTTTTTTACCAAAAGCCTTTACTTTTGCGTAATAATGTGTTAAAATGTAAAGTATAAAATCGTTTATTTTCTTACGCCATATGGCAGATTGGAGTTCAATATGATCGATAAAATCAAATCCGATAGCATGGATCTGCTCTTTGAAGCTATCCTCACACTTGAATCTGTTGATGACTGCTATAAGTTCTTCGACGACCTGTGTACAAGTATCGAGCTTAAATCCTTCGCTCAGCGCCTTCATGTCGCTAAGCTTCTCGATGAACACAGAGTCTATAACAGCATCGTTACTGAAACAGGTGCGAGCACCGCAACTATCAGCCGCGTGAACCGTTCCCTCAAAGACGGCAACGATGGCTACAATATTGTATTTGACAGACTCAAAAATAAGAATCTGCTAAAATAATTACAGAAAGGAAATGTTCCAATGAAAAAGTTTGATCTGCTTAAAAGATCGTTAGCCTGCCTCTCAACTGCGGCTATGCTCGTTACTGCGATCCCGGTAAATTCCGTGAACGCTGCCTACATCAACGAGAAAGAACCGAATAACTACGACAACTTCCAGGAAGCTCTTCAGCTTGCGCTATGCTTCTACGACGCTAATAAGTGCGGCGATAAGGTTGCAGACGACGGTTATTACTCATGGCGAGGCAACTGCCACGTTAAGGATGCTGAGATCCCTCTCCAGCCCCTTAATCCTATGCCTGAGCTATACGGCGAGTCTAAGAACGACGGCTCTGAAAATGGCAAGGACCAAGAGAAAAAAGAGGATAAACAGCCTATCGGTGAAGGTAAGGGCGACGGCGGTCTCAGCGAGGCTAAAGGTCTTTACGAAGGCGTTACAATGTCTGAGGAGTTCATCGAGAAGAACCGCAAATACCTCGATCCGGATGGTAACGGCACTCTCGATCTTACAGGCGGCTGGCACGATGCCGGCGACCACGTAAAGTTCGGTCTGCCGGGAACTTACTCCGCTTCAACAGTCGGCTGGGGCTACTATGAGTTCCGTCAGGACTACATTGACATGGGTCTCCAGGAGCATATCGAGGACGAAATGCGCTGGATCAACGACTACTTCATGAAGGCAACTTTCCTTGATGATGATGATAACGTTGTTGCTTACTGCTATCAGGTCGGTGAGGGTAACAACGACCATAACTACTGGTGCGCTCCTGAGCTTCAGGTCGATAACACTGTTGTTGCTTCATCAAGCTGTGCTGTTAAGAGACCTGCTTACTTCGCAACTGAAGAGATGCCAGCCCCTGACCAGTGTGCAGGTGCTTCCGCTTCTCTCGCTATAAACTACCTCAACTTCAAGGATACTGATCCCGGATATGCTGCTGAGAATCTCAAGTATGCAAAGGCACTCTATGAGTTCGCAGTCAAGACACATCAGGAAAAATGGGAGCCGGGTTCTGTTCCGGCATCACTCGTTCTCGGATACGACGGCGGTTTCTACCACTCAAGCTACGACTACGATGAGCTCTCATGGGCTGCTGTATGGCTCTACTATGCAGAGGTCGCTTTCGCTGAGGACAACGCTCCAAAGACTGTTGATAAAGTCAAAGAGGATGCTTACGATCACTACATCAAAGCTATCATCAGCGTTGATGAGGAAACAGAAAATGCTAAGGGCGCTCACCCTTACACAGGCTATATGAAGCGTATCATCACTGATACCGGCAACTGCTGGCAGAACATCTGGGTTCACTGCTGGGATACTGTATGGGGCGGCGTTTTCGCTAAGCTCGCTCCTATCACCAACACTGCCCGCGACTGGTACATCTTCCGTTATAACCTCGAATACTGGTCGGGCTGCACCAAGTCCGTTGACTGCTCCGATTGGGGCTATGAGCCTGTTCACGGTCATAAATACTTCGGTATGGACGATTTCCTCTGGAATACTCCTATGACCTGCGATCAGATCCCTGATCTCCCGGACAGCGATACAAGCAGCGACTTTATTGCCAAGTCCCCTAAGGGCTGGGCTGTTGTTTCCGGTTACGGTTCTGCACGTTACAACACCGCTGCCGGTCTCTGTGCCTGCGTTTACGCTAAGACTACCGGCGATGAGACCTTCCTTCCATGGGCTAAGGCTCAGATGGAATACATCCTCGGAAATAACCCGATGGGCTACTCATACGAGTTCGAGGAATACGAGTTGCGCAGGTTCGACGAGCTGTGCCGCCTGCGGGGCCTCGCATCCGCGACGATCGACAGGGAGCTGGCCATGGCCTGGGCCGAGCCGAGGCCGTCCGAGTCGGAGGGGTACCGATGCCAGCGCGTCTCCTTCGTGCGGCAGCTTGCGCTGTACATGGCCGGCCAGGGAATCGACTGCTACGTCCCGCGCGGCTTCTCGACGGGAAGAAGGCGCGTCCCCTACGTCCCGACCCGCGCGGAGGTCGAGGACCTCATCTCCGCCGCGGAGTCGTGGGTGCCGCGCAATCGCTCGCTCACCTGGATGGCCCTGGAGTACCCCATGGCATTCAGGCTCATGTGGTGCTGCGGCCTGCGCCTCGGCGAGGTCGCCCATATGAGGAGGGAGGACGCGGAACTGGACGCCGGGGTGCTGACGGTGCGCCACTCAAAGGGTGACAAGGACAGGCTGGTGTATGTGGCGGATGACCTCGCAGACGCCTGCAGGTCATACTGGCGGGTCATGGTCGAGGCGATCGGCCTGGAGCCGGAGTGGATGTTTCCCGGCAAGTTCGGGCGCGGGCACGTCTGCAAGACCACGTTCGATGCCAAGTTCAGGCAGTTCTGGGAGGAGACGCCGGCGGCGTCGAGGACCGACCGCAGGCCGACGCCGCATTGCCTTCGCCACGCCTTCGTCGTGGAGCGTATCAACGCGTGGGCGCGAGCGGGCGTCGACGTCGACGCGATGATGCCCTACCTCAGCAGGTACCTCGGGCATGCCGGCCCGAGGGAGACGTTCTACTACTACCACCAGGCGATGGA
>CADATR010000141.1 GCA_902790885.1 uncultured Eubacteriales bacterium | reverse complement strand
GCTACCCGGATGATGAATACTTCTTTCTGAAGATCATCGACTCAAGCCGGGTTACTTATGTCCGCAATCCGAAATCCCATAAAATTTATGATTGAGCCTTTTTTGTCATGATTTTCAGTTCAGCCGGGAGCAAATCTCCGGCAAGCCTGCCTGATAAGGCGAGCGATGCTTTCAGAGGAGTTCCCTATATTTCCCTAGCTCCGAGTCTATCCTGTCGAGGAGCTCTGTATTGTCCATGTCTTTGCGGTCTCTCAGTTCTTCAGTTATCTGTACGACAGGCTCGGCAAGCGTCGTCAGCGATACATTTCCCAGCACGCCCTTGAGCGCATGAGCACGCAAAAACCCTCATCGAGGTTTCCGCTCTGAACGGCTTCCCTGAGTTTTCCGAAACCATCATCTGCGAGCGCCAGGCCCACCATTCTGAGGTAAAAATCCTCCTTGCCAAGGCAGCGTGCCAGGCCTTCATCAGTATTGGCTCCAAGTGCTTTAAGGTTTTCTATCGTAAGCATTGTATTTCTCCTGTTATTATGTCTCTGGTATTTGTATCAACTTGTCAGGCCGCAGTCAGCGGTTCGCAACAATGATATTGCTTACTGAATATCCCAGTCTTGTTCTCTGTCCCTCGCGAATGAAGTGCGAAGTTATTCGGTCGGATACAACAGAGCCGTCCTCTTCAGTGGTGTTGATGAGCAGCACCAGGTACTGTCCGTTTCCGTATCTGGTCACCGTATCTGTATGTCTCACGCATTGTATGATGGTATTACGCAGCCTCTCGGAAAGCTCCTCCAGGCGGACGCCCTCGCGCATCGGGTTCCCCTTGCTGTCGAGTATGGTACAGAGCATCAGGAATATCTTCTCGCCCGACCTCTCCATCATTCTTTCAGTCATGCGGTAGATCTCCTGGAACACCGGCAGCGAGCAGTAATAGCCCTTGCGGTCGTAGCCCTCAGGATTACCCATCTTATGCTGTATCTCCTCGAGAGACTCATGCCCCACTACCAGCTTGAGTCCTATCCTGTTGGTGAACTCCCTTACATATGTGTTGGCGCGGCCGCCGTACTCCTTTACGTACGCATCGACCGTCTTTCTGTAGAAGCTTTCGGTCTTATCGAACCTCCCCAGCCTGCCCAGCGCCTCGAGCGTCAGTATCTCCCACTCGGAGAAAGGATCCACCTTGCTGGCATATGTGCTTACATCGAGCAGCTACTCGGACTTTGCGTCGATACCACCGAGATCACACGCGCTAAGACTCTTGAGGCGGAAGCAAAAGCCAAGCAGGAGGAGCTCGAAGCCCGCCTTTCGATGCAGGATCAGCTCCTTGAGCAGAACAGCATGATCACCGCCATGTCTTCGGACTACCGCAGTGTATACCATGTGAATCTCGATAACGATGACGCAGTGTGCTACCGCGCCGATCCGAACGACCACGAGCAGCATAAAGAAGGCGAGCACTTCCCGTTCCACGAGAGGTTCGCATACTACGCAAATACATTCGTTACAGAAAAATACAGACAGGGGTTCCTGGACTTTATAGATCCCGATTCCATACGCGAGGCACTTTCAAGGGAAAACATCATAACCTACCGCTACCTCGTGAACAGATACGGGCGCGAGTACTATGAGATGTTCCGCATGGCCGGAGTGCGCCACACTACGGACAGGGATGACAACATAGTACACGCCATCGGCGCCGGCTTTACTGTCATCGATCAGGAGATGCGCGAGACTCTCGACATGAACAGAGCGCTGAGCGAGGCTCTTATCTCAGGAGGATTCGAGCCGCAACAACAAGTACGGCAGCACCGGACTCGGCATGGCGATCACAAAGAATATCGTAGACCTGATGAACGGCAGCATCACAGTCGAATCTGAAAAGGGCAAAGGCACCGAGTTTACCGTGATGGTGACCCTGAAGAACTGCGACGATCCTGTAGCGGAAGTCGGAGTCTTCAGCCCTAAAGACATGCACGTGCTTATCGTCGACGACGATCCGATCGCCTGCGAGCACGCACTTGTGATAATGGAAGAAGCCGGCATGAGAGCCGACACCGCCCTTGGCGGACGCAGGGCCAATGAGATGCTCGAGATATGCCACACCAGACACGGCCCTTACAATCTGGTGCTTCTCGACTGGAATATGCCTGAGCTCGACGGCATTGAAGTAGCCGCCGAGATACGCAAAAGATACGGAAAAGAGACTACAGTCATCATACTGACGGCGTACAACTGGGACGAGATCATGGACGAGGCGCTCCACGCCGGAGTCGACAGCTTCCTGGCCAAGCCGCTGTTCGCGGTCAATGTCATAGACGAGTTCCTCCGCATCGCGCGCCGCAACAATATGAACATTCTGAAAGAGAAGAAGCGCGCGAGCCTCGACGGCAGACACATACTGCTTGCCGAAGACGTGCAGCTCTCGCTGCAGGCAGGCATGAACGCTCACCTTTCCAAGCCGGTAGAGCCTGATCATCTCTATCAGACGCTCGAAGAGCTCATATGGGAAAAGGATGCCCGCTGCAAATAACAGAAACAGACATTAAAAAGTCAGGCTCCCGGAATTTCCGGGAGCCGTTTTGATTTCTCTAGTAGATCTGGCAGCCTTTTCTGCCCGCTTCCTTCACGCGGTACAGTGCAGTATCCGCATCCTTGAAGATATCACCCTGCGGATCCTCTCTGTCCGAGAAGGCAACTCCTACGCTCAGCGACACTGGCGGCAGATCGTCCTTAGGATTCTGCAGCACCTCGTTGGCGCGGATCATCTTGTTTTCTACCAGCTGCCTCATGGAGCTGTTGACACGGGTCATGATGACCGCGAACTCGTCTCCTCCTATCCTGCAGAGTATATCCACAGAGCGGAAGCTGCTCCTCAGCACCTCAGCAACCCGCTTCAGCACGCGGTCGCCTATCGCGTGTCCGTAGGTGTCATTGACTGACTTGAAGTAATCCACGTCTATCAGTATGAGGGCTATGTGCTCGGAATCGGCGCCCTCCATCCAGAGGTCGTACGCGCCTCTGTTGTAAAGGCCGGTAAGCGCGTCGTGAGAAGCCTCATGACTCAGCTTTTCGCGCGCAGCCTTGTTCTCCTCAAGTATCCTGTTGTAGGTTCGCGTTACGAAGCGCAGCTCTTCAACACCCTTCGGCGGCACCGTCTCCTGATTCTGCATCTGCGCCACCATCGATGTAAGAGGCCTTCTGATCAGGACTGTGATCATCACTATGAATCCGAGTATCACCAGCAGGAATACGACAGTCAGTATCGTCTGTATTTTTACAAGCAGAGTCACGCGTTCCGACCGCTTCTCGAGCTCCTCCCCCGAGGTCTTTATCAGCGTCTGCGTACACAGCCCAACATTCTCTCTGATGCGGTCCTTATAGCCCACGTAGTTATCATCAAACACGAGCGACTGAGCCTCTCTTCTCAGCTCCGCCGCGCTCATCGCCCGCTCTACTGCCGTAAGCTTCACATCGCCAAGCTCCGCAGGAATATCCGCGGGATCGTATGTGCCTGCCGCTATCGCGTACCGCATGGCCTTTTCCTCAATGCCGATGAGCTCATTTGACAGTTCCAGAGCCGTGCTGAGTTCTTCGAGCGCTGTACTGTCCTGCCCCTGGAGAAGCTCCTGCAGGTTTTCAACCGCCTTCTCGCGCCTTTGGATCACATTGACTTCCTCATAAAAGTCCTTGAGGAACTGTATGTCACCAGTAACGACGAAGCATCTGACGCGGTCTGTCAGGTAATCCGATCCGGTCTGCAGGTCGGATGCGGATATCTCCGCCTCTATGTAGCGGTCGCTGGCCTGCCTCATTTTCAGGTAGTCTCTCGTTATGGAAATATCCGTAATGATAAGGGCCAGCGCCGATATAAGCGCGAGTACAGCAAAGAAGATGGAAGCTGTCTTCAGCTGCAGTCCGGTCTTTTCCTTTGGTACCTGCACTGCGGCCGCGGCCTCAGCGGCCTCCTCAGACTCCGTCTCGCTGCTCTCCGCCTCTTCGATGGCCCTGCTGATTGCGGACTTCTCCGCGGCCTGCTTCTCAGCCCTCTCTGCCAGAGCCCTCTTATGCTCAGCCTCTTTTTTCTGCAGTATGAACGCCTCGAAATTCGAAGCCGGTACAGGCTTTGAGAAAAAGTATCCCTGCACCAGATCGCATCCGAGAGTCTTGAGAGCACGGAGCTGCTCCTCTGTCTCTACGCCCTCGGCGATGACCGGCACCGAAAGATAATCGGCGATACCGATAATTACCTCCATCATATGCGTGCTGCCGCCCACTCTAAAAACGTCCTGAACGAATTTGAGATCGAGCTTCATCGCGTCGATAGGCAGCGACGAAACCATGTGCAGAGTCGAATAACCCGTTCCGAAGTCATCCATCTCGATGCGGAATCCGAGATCGCGCAGGTTCTCAACCATGGCAATGACGTAATCCGCGTCCTGCGTATATGCCGACTCAGTTACCTCAAGCATGAAATCGTCGCCTGTCAATGAATACTTCTTCAGTATCCCCTGAAGTATATCCGTCAGCTCAGGGTCAAAAAGGTCTATCCTTGATACTTTTACCGAGACAGGGATCGAATACCCCAGTCTGTCCTTCCATTCTCTTATCTGCCTGGCAGTCGCTTCCCATACATAATGGTCGAGGCTCTGTATAAGGCCGTTCTCTTCAAACAGAGGT
>CADATR010000140.1 GCA_902790885.1 uncultured Eubacteriales bacterium | reverse complement strand
TTCTTCAAGCAGAAGCTCGATGGAGTTCCTTACCTCCCCGCCTCCCTTCGGATACGCATACACATTCCACTGCGGCATGCCTACAAGCAGGCGGTCATCACAGAATGCTATCTTCGGCCTGTATGCCTTGCGCCATATATAAAGGTTAGTGAAACCGTAATCGGATCCGTGGCAGCCGCTCGCGCATATCTTGTCTTCTATGGCCGCTTTGTCTTCAAGCGTTATATCTCTCCAGTCGATCATGTTCCACCTTACTCGGTCTTTGTGCTCTCTTTAACCTCAGCTGCCGCCTGTGTGACTTCAGCCTTCACGCTGTCTCTGACCTCTGCTGCCGCCTCTTTGACTTCAGCTTTTGCAGCGTCTTTCGGCTCAGCTGTTGCAGACTCCTTCGTCTCATCCTTCGGCTTGTCAGAAGCAGGCTTTTTGCTGCTTCTTCTGCGGCTGTTTCCGCTCTTGCTTCCGCTGCCCTTGCTGCCGCTCCTGCCCTTGCTTTCGCCTTCTGCCTTAGCGTTATCCGGCTCTTTCGTCTCGGTCTTCGCGGCTTCTTCCTTCACTGTCTTTGGCTTGTCAGAAGCAGGCTTTTTTGTGCTCTTTTTGCGGCTTCCGCTGCTCGCCTTGCTGCCTTCGGACTTCTTTTTGCCGTCTCCGCCCTGCTCGGCCATGCCTGCCGCTTCAGACTTCCCGGACTTATCCGCCTGCTCACTCTTTGTGCTGCGGCTCTTCCTGCTCTGGCCGGTCTGGGCCTGTTTGCCTTCACCCTGCTGTTTGCCTTCGCTCTGCTTTTTCTGGGTGCTTCCCGATTTTTTGCGCGTAGCCTTTTTCGCAGCATCCTTGTTGAGTTCTGCATCGAGGCTTCTTACAAAGTCCTCCTCAACAGAGCTTCCCTTTACTGCAACAGCCTCCGCCTTTGCCGCGGCGGCAGCTCCTGCTGCTTCAGCCTTTCTCGCGGCTCTTTCCTCCTGCCTTGCGAGTTTTGCCTCCTGCTTTGCGGCCTTCGCCTGCTCTATCTCTTCATCGCTGAGGTAGTAAGCAGGATTGTTTTTTCTGACTTCATCAAGGATGTATCCGAGCATGAAGAACAGGAAAGCGTTGATCAGCGGCTCTATCACTGCCTGTATCGTATATGTGATGTACTCCATCGGCTGCGGCTTCATGTCGTACTGCGCATAATACTGAGTTACCTGCGAAGCGGTGCTGCCCATCAGATATACAATGTATAACAGCATCAGCAGAACGACAGTATAGCAGACTATCGACAGCGCTGATCTTCTGTATTTTTTCCCGTTATCTTTCATTAAAAATGACCTCTTTTCCGTTTTAATATATACCCGCATATATTAGCAAAAAAACGGGCTTTTATCAACTGCCGCAAGGGCGCCAGCGCTTTTAAAGGCTCCAGTCCACAGGACTGATGCCGTTGTCTTCAAGAAAGTAGTTGCAGCGCGAAAAATAGCATCCTCCGAAAAAGCCGCGGTGCGCGGACAGCGGGCTCGGATGAGGCGCCGTGATGATCAGATGTCTCTGCCGTCCGCCCTGGGCTTTGATGATGAGGTCCTTTTTCGCTCCCGCGTTTGCTCCCCAGAGCACAAACACCATAGGTCTCTCTCTGGCCGCAAGCAGTTCGATGATCCTGTCAGTGAATCGTTCCCAACCCTTGCCGCGGTGCGATCCGGCCTGATGCGCCCTCACCGTCAATACGGTATTGAGCAGAAGCACGCCCTGCCTTGCCCACGGATCCAGGATGCCGCGCGAGCTGTCGGTGCCTTCCGGCCTGACCTCTATGCCGAGGTCGGCGCTAAGTTCCTTGAAAATATTTACCAGTGAAGGCGGAAATGGCGTGCCCTCACGCACACTGAAAGCGAGCCCGTGCGCCTGTCCGGGCTCATGATACGGATCCTGACCCAGTATCACCGCTTTTACGTCATCATAGTCGGTAAGCTTCAGCGCGTTGTATATGTCTGAAGCCGGCGGATAGATCGTTTCATCCCTGTATTCATCAATAAGAAACGAGCGTAGCTCCTGATAATACGGCTTCAGCCATTCGTCAGCGAGCAGCTCGTCCCATTTATTTCCTGTTATCTTTTTCATCTTTTACTTCAGCCGGTTTGGCCGGCAGGCCGCCGAGCGGCCCTCGTCTGTCTTCGATCGTGAGTATGATCTTATACGCGATCACCGCGGTCACCATGCCCAGCAGGAGCCCGCAGAGAACGTCAGTAGGATAGTGCATCCCGAGATAAAGTCTTGAAACGCCTATGAACACCGCGAGGATCACCAGAACTATGCTCAGCCTGTGCACCGGTCGGGGCGAAATGCCCTCGCCCTTCCAGCCCAGACATCTTACATCTTCATAGCTTCTGCCCGCCGGCGTCTTTACAGGCATGCTGGCGATAAACATCGCCCATGCCGGTCCCATGGAATTCGCGGAATGCCCGCTCGGAAAGGACGCATCGCCCGGAGGCGGCAGCATCGCGTTCACCAGCTGAAAGGTCACCCACGGCCTTATCCTGTCAACAGCCGGTTTTATCACAAGATTGCAGCAGATGAAAGTGAGCAGCAGCGAGGAAGCGCAGATGATCCCCAGTCTTCTTGTCTTTCTGAAAAGAAGCATCAGCAGACAGAGAAAGATCCAGAAAAGACCGTCCTCTCCGAAAAGCGTGATCACTTTCATTATCGGAGTAAGCCAATCGGCATTCAGCGCTTGCTGGATGCCGATCAGCAGATTACCGTCAAATTGTGTAATTGAATCCATTTACCCTCTCTATTCGCACATGCCTTCAGGGTAATTTACATATACCTTAGGGATCCTGAGGTCGAAGCAGCATGTGATCTCGTAGTTGATCGTTCCATTTATGGCGGCCAGATCGTCAGCGCTGATCTCCTGATCGCCCTGCTTGCCGAGTATGACTACCTCGTCTCCGAGCTTTACATCAGGCACTGCGCTTACATCTACCATGCACTGGTCCATGCAGATGTTGCCGACTACAGGGCACTTGACTCCGCCAACAAGCACGGAGATCTTTCCGCTGTTGAGTCTCGAATAACCGTCAGCATATCCGAGTCCGATCGTAGCGATCTTTGTAGCCTCTTCCGTCGAGGTGAACTTGCGTCCGTAGCTTACGGAAGTTCCCGCAGGAACTGTCTTGAGGTTCACGATCTCAGCCTTGACTGTCATGACAGGCTTGAGGTCGAGCACCTTGCCCTTGAGATATCCCGAAGGAGCAAGTCCGTACAGGATGATTCCCGGACGGCAGGCGTCGAAGTGGATCTCAGGATATACCATGATCGAAGCCGAGTTGGCGCAGATCTTCTTAGGATCGAATCCCGCAGCGTTCAGCTTCTCCATGAACGCATTGTAGTTGCTGATCTGCATGCCTGTATATTCTCTCTGCTCCTCATCCGCTGTCGAGAAGTGAGTGATGACTCCGGCGACCTCGATGCCAGGAAGCTCAGCAAACTTTTTATACTGCTCTACCGCGTAATCGCGCTCCTCTTCAGTAAATACTCTGAAGCCGATTCTTCCCATTCCGGTGTCAAGACCAAAGAGGACTCTTACCGGATCAGCTCCCTCAGCCATTACCTCATCGCTCAGAGCCTTGACATAGTCGTAATGCATTACGCCCGGGATGAGATCGTACTCGATCACGGTGTCTACGCATTCCTTCGGTGTAAGGCCGAGGATAACGATGTTTCCTTCGATGCCGTCTTCACGGAGATTGATAGCCTCTTCGAGTGTAGCTACGGCAAAATTGTTGACTCCGTTGTACTTCAGAACTTTAGCGCACTCTGTAGCGCCGTGTCCGTATGCGTTGGCCTTGATGACGCCTATCATCTGAGGGCACTGCATCTGTGCCTTGATCTGCTTTACGTTGTGGTCAAAAGCGGACATATCGATCTCAGCCCAGACCTGTCTTAACGTCTCCTTATACATATAACATCTCCTTACATAAACAGCAGTTATAAGGTCACTAAAATTTTACTACGCAGCTATTATCATATCAAGATTCTGCGTTATTCAGATTGTGCATCAGCTGCATCCTGAGCAGGTCTGTCGATCAGCTTCACGGCCTTGAGCACCATGGCCTTCTTCATATACTTGATCTCTACAACATCATCCTTCTGAGGGAAGAATCCGCTGGAGATATCGCACTTGTCATCTATATTGAGAGTGACTTCCTCTCCATCTTCAGTCTTGATCTTGACAGTACGCTTTTTCTCGTTGCCTTCGATTATCGTTCCCTTTGCAGAAACAACGATATCCGGCTCTTCCTTAGGCTCAGGTTCAGGTTCCGCTGCAAGCTCCGGCTCAGCTGCAGGTTCAGGCTCTGCCGCCTCTTCTGAAGGTGCCGGTTCAGGCTCGGCTGCTTCTTCAGCAGGCGCCGGTTCAGGCTCGGCAGGCTGTTCTTCAGGAGCAGGCTCTTCTGATTTTTCTTCAGGAGCTGCCTCGCCGCCCTGATCATCCTTGCCCTGCTCTTCCGGAACGACTCTCTCGAGCAGCTCGATCTTTGTCGCCTTCATGCTCGGATCAGTATAAACGACCTTTACCTTGTCTTCCTCTTCAGGGAAGTATCCGCTCGCGATCTCTGTATAGTCGCCGGCGGTCAGCGTGAGCTCGCTTCCGTCATCGAGCATCACATTGAAAGCGTCGTCATCGCCCGAAGGCCACAGTGTTATGACGCCCTCGACTGTGAACTCTTTT
>CADATR010000139.1:1514-6229 GCA_902790885.1 uncultured Eubacteriales bacterium | reverse complement strand
TATGGCGTTTCATTCCGGATTCGCGGCGATCATCGGCCGCCCCAACGTAGGCAAATCCACCCTGCTGAACCGCTTTACCGGCCTCAAGGTGTCCATCGTCAGCGCCAAGCCGCAGACGACGCGCACTCGCGTGCAGGGCGTCATGAACCGTCCCGGCACACAGATCGTATTCGTGGATACGCCCGGCATCCATCAGCCGCGCACCAGGCTCGGCGAATTCATGGACCGCTCTGTCAGCGAGGCCCTGAACGACATCGACGCGCTGCTTTTCGTGGTCGATACCTCGCATATCACGGAAAAGGACTATGAGCTGGCGCAGACCTATTCCGCGCTGCGCTGTCCCAAGTATCTGCTGCTCAACAAGATCGACCTGGTGAAGGCGGAGGACGTGCTACAGGCTATCGAGCGCTTCCGCGCCCTCAGCTATGACGGCTTCTTTCCCGTCAGCGCGGAGTCCGGCAAGGGCATCGACGCGCTGGAGGAGGCCCTGATCAAGGCCATGCCGGAAGGGCCGATGTATTACCCGGAGGATATGCCCACAGACCAGCCGGAGCAGTTCATCTGCTCGGAGCTGATCCGTGAAAAGGCGCTGCGCCATCTGCGGGACGAGGTGCCGCACGGCATCGGCGTCGAGATCCTGCGCTACGACATCGAGATACTTTTGATAATTAATACCGGCTTCTTTCAATACTTTTGCTGCCGCTATTATCATTCCACCGCCGCCAGTGCTGGGCTCTGCCAAAGTGATCATGCTGCCATCGAAGTTTTTGATGACATTCTCAAGTGCAGACCTTGCTGTCAGTTCTGACAGATGGAATGGTGTGAAGAACTGGCCTGTCGTCTTGCTTCCCATGCCAGCTTCCATATATATCTCTCCCAGCGCGTCTGTCATTTCTTCTGACAGCAGATCTCCCAGGCGACAGAACATCCCTGCGAATCTGTACTCTGTACCGTCCGGATATCTTCGCAAGGTCTCTATGTAATCGCGCTCTCTCTGATTCCATACATCGTTGTGGATCAAATGTACGGAATTGCAAACTGCGAGGCTGCAGCATCTAATCCAATCAGAAAACACTTCATATGGAGAGTGTTCTCCGGAAATTCTGTTTATTTCAGAGATTATTTCCTTCTTCACAGCTTCACCTTTTCTACTTATTCTTCTCGCAGAGTTCTATGACCGCTTTGCCCTTAGAGGTCTTACGCCATTCCGCGTGACTGGCTTTGACCTGACTGTTGCCACGCTTCTCACATTCAGGGCAGATGTATTTGACTCTGCCGGTGAATCTTTCACTCATTGAAGCCTTTTCATATTCCCGGCCGCATACAACGCACTTCTCCAGTTCAATCGTCTCCGAGTTCTTCATCTATCAGATCCATGCAGCCTTCGTCGTAACCGTCTTCATATCCGCTCTCATAATCTTCAGACTGAGTCGGTATCCACAGATTCATAGTCAGAGTGCTTGTCTGGCTTTTTTTGCTCGATACAATGGTTTTCCCGTCGATGTCGGAATTATCATTTTCTATCTTGATCTCATAGCCTCTATCCATTGCTTCTTTGGCGAGAGATAAGAATATTTCCTTTATCATTTCTTCCACGATTCCATTCTCCTTTTCATGCATGTGGCCGGCTGAATGGCGGAATGCCGGCCGGTGTCCTTATATTTGTATCCGCCATCCTTCTGGAGGCGCTCCCGGGAGTCGAACCCGGAACCTGGCAAAAGGCGTAAATCCTGTGCTGCCGTTACACCAAGCGCCATGTTTGCAGCTATCTGTAAAGCTCTTTGTAGTACCGGCTCTTTGAAGCTATCTTCTTAAGGTGCGGCCTGCGCAGGCGATCGTTGCTTATGATAACGAAGCCTTCTATCGGACCCGCGCTTTCAAAGCCCAGACTATGAGCTACCTTTATTGCCCTGTCAGCTTCATCCTTGTCATCGAAGACGAACACCCTGAGGGTAGTGTTCATAGCATCGAAGTATCCTATATAGCCACTGAGCGTCAGAGCTTCTGCCTGAAAGTTCCTGACCATATCTATGTTCCGTGAACAATACTCCTCCAGGCTGATGCCTATCCCATACCTCAGTCTGGGCTTTGATTGTCTCATGTCTGTCTCCTTTGTATCTCGGTCCGGATATATGCAAGCTCGTTTATGACGGTGTCTATTTCATCTTCATAAATGCCAAGGTATCCTCTTGATCCGGAAAGTATGAGAACGCTCTCCTTATTGGCCGCATATGCCAGCCCCGGTATCTCTGATTCATAAGTGAGCACCCCCGGCTCCTGATCTGCCTTGAGGAGCAGCTTCTGAAGGTCAAGCTTTATTCTCGGTATCTGACATGCGCTCTTCATTTCACCTGCGACCTTGGTATCTGTTTACGTTGTCCGGTATATTTGTGTTCCAGCTCTATCCCGCTCGGCGTGTTCTTCCTGACCAGCCATGCTGATGGATCCAGACCGAGGCGGCCAAGCTGCTTCTTTTCGATAAGTGTCGGATTCCTCTTCATTTATCCTTCCTGCGATTCCTTTGCTTCTGCTGCCTTGAACCAGCCTTCAATGACGTTACGGTGCGCTTCGTTCGTGATCAGGCCTACAGGTCTCTTGCCGGCGAACAGCTTTGATAGCTCTGACATCATGGCGGTCAGACTGTCCCCGGTGACATCGATGTAGTCTTTGTATCCGCCTTCCCAGACAACACGCACATATTCTGCATATTTGTCAGCGAAGTGATCATATTTCACATCCTCGAGACCCGAGACCATGTCTACTATCATCAGAAGCGCCGGTCTCAGCGCCTCGATGAATTCACGCTTCTTCTTATAAACATTCATCTGATTCCCCTCTGGCGCGTTCATGCTCCTATAACCGACATCATGAAGCAGATCACGAGCAGGCCGCCCCATGCGGAAGCATCCTGCAGCAGTTCTATAATGGCTGCGCGTCTCTTCTCTTCTGCCTCTTTGCGCTTTCTCTCGATGAGGATCTTCCTGATCTCGTTATCGCTCATTTTTGTAGCCTCCTTTATACTTCGGATTGAAAACCATCTCGTACTCCAGGACACGTATGATAGAAAGCATAGTGTCCATCCTTGGAGATACGCGGTTCGCCTCTATCAGGTAAATCGAATTCGCACTCAACGAAGCCTTCTTTGCTAGCTGGTGGACGGTAAGCCCCCTCTTCTTGCGCATTGCCCGGACTATCTGTCCTGTATTCATTGCTTTCTACCTCTTCTGTTTCTGTGATGTCGGTGCCCATCTTCGCCCGTCTTTCTTTGAGCCAGTTCTCGAATGCCTCCATGTTCTCGGGATCCTCATAGAACTTCTCGATAGCCGGTAAGAATTTGTACGCCATCAACCACATTGAGAACTTCTCTACATTGAGTTTCATTTGCGTTTCTCCTCTTCATTTCAAAAAGGTTTGTAGATTTACAGTCTACTTAGTTTGCAAAAAAAATCGCTTCCTTCTCATCAAGTGATTCAATCCTCAGGACCTTGCAAAGCTTTTGTACTTCACTCGACAAGAACTCTGTAGAATTGTTGACTTTAGAGCAGAAAGACTGTCTGCTGATATTCAATTCCGAGGCAATATACGCTCTCTTGTATCCGGATTCTTCAATCTTTGCGTTAAGCAATTTTGTGTTTACCATTCTTTAGCCCTCCGTATTTGGTAGATTTAAAATCTTCTTGTGCTTAATATAAACCTCTCGTAGATTGTATGTCAACTATATTTTTTGAAAATGTCAAAATAAATTGACGGTCAATCTATTTAATAGTAAAATTTCAATACATCAAGCTACAAAGGAGGTTCCACATGTCTATAGGAGAGAGAATTCGAATCAAGCGAATCGAAAAGGAAATGACTCAGGAGGAGCTCGCTGTTAAAGTCGGCTACACTTCAAAATCGACCATAAATAAAATCGAACTCGGAGTTAATGACATTCCGCTCTCAAAGGTCCGCGAATTCGCGAGAGCATTGGACACTACAGAAGCGTACCTTATGGGTTGGGAAGAAGAATCCTCCTCATCATTCGAGTTGTCTTCTGATGAGCAGAAGCTACTTCTTATGTTCCGTTCTCTCAATGCTCTGGGAAAGACTCGAGCCCTGCAGGATCTTGAGGACCTTACTCAGCTTGAGCGATATATAAAAATTTCAGATCTTGACAGCGAAGCGATTTGATCACTGGTAGCTATTTCCAAGGAGGTTTTATTATGAAAAGATTAGTAGCTGTTTTGTTTTCTATCGTACTGATTCTGTCTTTGGTCTCCTGCGGAGGCGGCTCAGATGAGAGCAGTGACAATTCCGAAGCACATCTCTATGATCGCGCTGTAGTCGAGAATGTTCTTAGTGGTAGCGGTGATCCACTGGATACAAAGTACGCCTATATCGAAGCTAAGACATCCGAGGTCGATCTTGATGCTTTGGCAGATGTCTATTTCAACTACTTTAAGGACTCTGATATCAACCACCTCTTCATCATCTACACAGATAATGAGCCGCATGGCGTTTATATGATGGACTCTCTTGTGGAAGATAACATCGAAGTGACAAAGAATCCGCAAGGACAGTACATGGAGTCGGACACTTCGGAATGTTCCTACTATGTCCCTAAAGAAGACGGCACACTCGAATTGTTTGAATAATAGTGAAGTTATGAAGGCTGTTATATACGCAAGATATTCTTCCCACGCCCAGCGAGAGGAATCAATAGAAGGTCAGCTGCG
>CADATR010000139.1:0-1406 GCA_902790885.1 uncultured Eubacteriales bacterium | reverse complement strand
CCGGTACTACGGATGACCGCCCTGCTTTCCAGCGCATGATATCCGACAGCGCAAAGCATCAGTTCGAGGCTGTTATCCTTTATGCCGTAGATCGATTTGCCCGCGACAGGTACGCTTCTGCCACATACAAGCACGAGCTTAAGAAGCATGGTGTCAAGATCCTTTCGGCCACTCAGCCACTTGATGACAGTCCGGAAAGCATTCTTCTCGAGTCCATGCTTGAGGGCCTTGCAGAATACTACTCCGCGAATCTGGCACGAGGCGTCAAGCGTGGTATGCGTGAGAACGCCTATAAGTGTCAGGCCGTCGGCGGTCCTGGCATCCTGGGATATACCGTGGATCCTTCTACTAAGAAGTATGTCATTGATCCTGTCGGTTCTAAGGTGGTGCAGGAGATCTTCAGCAGATACTCTTCCGGAGATACGCTTGCAGCGATTGTGGATTACTGCAACGAGAACGGATATCTTACGAGCAAAGGAAAGCCATTCAGCCGCAACAGCCTTACGACGATATTAAGGAATCGCAGATACCTCGGCTGGTACATCTATGATGATATCGAAATAGAAGGCGGCATGCCTGTTATTGTTGATGAGAAGACATTCCGGAGTGTGCAGATGAGACTGGATCACAATAAGATATCTAAGGTCGGAAGTAAAAGTGACGTGGACTTTTACCTCACAGGTAAGCTGATCTGCGGGCATTGTCTGCAGCCTATGTGCGGCACCAGCGGCCGATCAGCAAACGGTGAGAAGTATTACTACTATTCGTGCCGGTGCCACGGCAACAAATGCAGTAAGCGAAATGAACGGAAGGAATTTATTGAAGACGCTATATTCGATTATCTATCCTCTTCATTTTTAAGCGACGAGAATATCGAACGGATAGCAGATGAATGCGCGAAGATGAATCAGGGCGAAGGTAAGGCAAAGATCATCGAAAGCCTTAAAGCAGAAAAGGCGGCTGTGCACCGCCAGAAGATGAACGTCTTCAAGATGATAGCAAACGGTAACGATGATCCGGATCTGGCGGAGCTGGTCAACGACCTGCGTGATCAGGAGGATCGCCTGGGCCTGCAGATATCCAAGGCCGAACTGGAGAGATCTGTCATAACTAAAGATATGATCATATTCTGGCTGGAGCAGTTTAAGGCCGGCAGCGAGGATACGATCACATCGAGGAAGCATCTCATCAATGGTCTTGTCAGCTCTATCCACCTTTATGACATAAACAAAAATCAGAGCGATCCAGAATGTTCGGATGGAGGCTTGTACGGTCTCGGTGTAAAGGCTGTTATCACCTTTAACACTGCCGAACCCCATGAAAAAACTGTAGTTCTGGATTGTTCTGATTATGATGGAATGGTGGAGCGTACGAGGCTCGAACTCGTGACCTCCTGACTGCCAGTC
>CADATR010000138.1 GCA_902790885.1 uncultured Eubacteriales bacterium | reverse complement strand
ACGAAAGCGGCATTGGCAGCCTGAATACACTATCTGATTACCTGTATTATTGAGTTTTCAAGGAACGAAGCCCATTTTTGCTATGGGAAGTTTTAGTTAATTATTAATATTATAAGTTTACCTTTACTACAAAGGGAGGAAACAGGAAGGGCGAAATACTTAATGGAGCAGTTAAATGACACAAAAAGAAGAGTTTACCAAGCTTTTCAACTACAGGCTGAATGATTTTTAAGCGCGTTTCTCTATAATGATTATTAATGAGCAAATGTATTGATGCTGATACTAACGGGCATACCACACGCTTACGCGTCAAATACAAAAACTCAAAGCAATAGCCTTTCTTGATATTCTTTTCAAGGAACAGTAAATAAACACAGAAAGAAGGCGAAGGACTCACGTCACGTATTGAAACATGCCTTCAGGGGATGAAGGAAAGGAATCATAAATATGAAAAAGAGAACATTTGTAGCCATGGTCGCAATGACCACCGCACTGTCCGTTATGGCAGGATGCGGAAATAGCAATAAGCCGGCAGAGGCACCTGCGCAAACCACAGAGGCGGCGGCGGAGCCGGTACCTGTCACGGCAAATGAGAAAGACATTCTCGGACGCTATGTCCTCGGAATCGACGACAGGGCGATCCTTGAGGGTGCGAAGAACATTGACTTTCTCGCAAAAGCTGAGAGCATGAAGAAGATCGTCACAAAGATCGATGTAGACGACAGCGCCGTGGACACCACAAAGGCCGGGACGTATAAGGTAAAGTACACCGTAACGGTCGATGTGAAGAACCTGGAAAAGGCGGAAGCTTATATCGAATCGCATCCCGAAGCACTAACGCCGCCCGCCCAGACAGCGGAACCCGCACCGGATGCAGTGACAGAAAAGCCAACAGAAGCAGAAGAGACTACCGCACAGGAAGAGGTTCCTTCGACTGAGGAAACGGCTCCCGCGGCGCAGGAAACTACACCAGCAGATAACGAGCAAACTGCAGCACAGACCGATACGCCTGCTGAGGATACTCCTGCCGGTGAACAGGCTCCTGCAGAAGCACCGGAAGAGACCGGTCCTGCGGCGAAGGAGGGCGGACAGCCCGCAGTTCCCACCGATCCGTCCACGGAGACCCCCGCTCCCGGCACGGATACAGGAGAGACAGTAACTCCTGTTATCCCCGTTATCCCGGATGAGGTATTTGACGATGGCACAGAGTCCGCATCGGGAGAACCGGCCGAAGCTGGCAGCACCATCGAAGTGGTGATCGAGAAGGACGTTACCGTTGTCACTCCCGAGGAGGCAGTGGAGATCATCGAAGGCGGCGGAGAAGTCTGGACGGATGAAAGCAGGCCCGCTACTGTTGAAGAACTTTCCGGCGAGGAAGCGCCCCAGACAGCGACCACGCAGCCTGCCAAGCCTGCTGAGCCCGAGACCGGCAAAGACAGTGCAAAGGAAACAGCGGCAGATACCGATAAGGAAGGCAGGCAGGAGAGCGGTTCTTCCGGATCCGGCGGACAGTCTTCCCAGCCTTCTTCCGGAAGCGGGAAGGCGCACACCCACAACTGGGTGGAGAGGACTGAGACAGTCTACCATGACGAACAGGGCCACAACGAATCCGTGCAGGTCGGTACAAAGACTGTTGTCGATGAGGACGCCTGGAGCGAGCCGGTGTATGACGGTAAGTGCGTTTGCAACTCATGCGGATACGAGACATTCTCAACTTCCGATATGAGTGAACATGTAATTGACGCTCACGACAACGACGCCAGCTGGGGAGTTGTTAGCGTCCAGGTCGACACCATCCACCACTCTGCAGTCACCCACGAAGAGCCTGTCTACGAGGGCAAGTGGGTCGTGGACAGCGAGGCATGGAGCGAGGAAAGGGTAGTAGGTTACTACTGCACTGAATGCGGTGCGACAAAGTGATCCTGTAAACTGATCCTATAATGGTATGATGGCAGCCGGCAGAGATGCCGGCTGTCATTGTATCAGGAGAGGTGTTTTATTGAGTGTGTGAATAAATCTCTGTAAATAGGATTTCCTGTGATAGGATTTATGTCAGACCGCCGAAAATTTCAGATTTTTAGCGGTCTGGCGGTTGCTTAATATATAGCTTATGAACGACTGCATGCCAACAGCGGGCGGATTTCTCCGCCCGTTGCTGACAGCTGTCTTTATTCCGGAAGACGGTCTTCGTACATGATCGCCAACTCTCCATAGACCTGGCCCCAGTTCCGGATTGGCATGCTCCATTTTTTCGTTGCTTCGAAGGTTGCCAGATACAGTGCTTTCAGGAGCGCCTGCCCGCTGAGGAAGACGCTGCGCTGGCGATTTAGCTTACGGTAAGTGGCATTCAAGCTCTCTATGGCATTCGTAGTATAGATTACAGTTCGGACATCGGACGAAAACTTGAAGATCGGGGTGATGACATCCCAGTCGCGTTCCCAGCGTCTCATGGCATTCGAGTACTTCTCAGACCATTTTTCACTTAATCCCCCTATTTGGACTCACGATTGCAGTCGACTAAGACATCTATGATACTCAAGATTGGCTTCTCCAAATTAAATCATATAAGGAATTCGATGAAAAACGAGATCGATTTATTGGGTTAATAGTTGATAAAGAGACTAGAGAGCACATGCGACGAATATTCCCTAAAGTGAAGTTGTTTAAAGGAGATGCAATTTATCCAGTAAACAAGGACTGAGCGTCGCTACGGCGGTGTTTGATGAGAGCCCCATAATCAGGGTCAAGTAAGATAGAACCGCATAGAGCTCATGCTACGCAGGAGCGCATAAAGAGGCCAGAGCATGCGCTATGCGGGCATTTCTGCTATGACATGGAGCGTAGAAAGGACCTCATGGAAATCGTCGATCTGCCCTGATTCGAGTTCACGTCTTTACAAAAAAACACTGGAGAAGCGAAAAACCCGAACAGGTGAAAAGTAGCGGTCGAGAAATGTTATGAGACAGGAAAATAGGAGTGGAGATCATCTTCACTCCGCAGGACCGTCTGGGTTCAGGATGTGCAACTTACAGCCGGCATTTCTGCCGGCTGTTAGTATTTCCATACAGAAGAACTTCCATATGGCGGACTGATCACTTTTCTGCGCCGCAGATAGTGCAGTAGTAGCCTACGACTCTCTCTTCTGTCCACTCGTCGCTGTCTTTTACATATATCTCTTCGTATACATCTTCCTCATGGGTGACTGCAGGGTGGTCGATGGTATCGACGACCTCACTTACCACACCCCAGCTTGCTTCAAAATCATGTACGTCAGCTACATGTTCGCTCATTTCAGATGTGGTGGAGGCCTCGTATCCACATGAGTTGCAAATGAGGATATCTTCATATATTTTTTCTTGCCAAGCGTCCTCATCGACGACAGTCTTTGTGCCGACCTTGACGGTCTCGTAATGGCCTGTTTCCTCATGGGTGACCGTCTCCGTCCTTTCGACCCAGTTGTGGACATGCGAATCGCCGGATGACTGGTTTTCGGATCCGGAAGATTCCTGCCCATCATCGCCGCTATCGTACTGGCTGGATCCCGTCTGTTCCTGCTCCTTGTCCCTGTCATCGGCGGGCTCAGTAACGGCAGCAGGCTTTGTCGTTGTCGCGTGCGGTGCGTCGCCGCCTGTGATGTCTTCGGCAGTTACCGGAGTGCTCCCGTCTGTCCAGACTTCTCCTCCGCCGTTGATGATCTCAATGGCTTCCTCAGGGGTCACGACCGTAACATCCTTCTCGATCACGATCACTTCTGTCTTAGAAGGGTCGCCGGATTCGGAAGATGCAGGATCCTCAAATACCTCGTCCGGGATATTGGGAAGTACGGGATTCTCGGAAGACTCGGATGTCTGTCCTACGCCTGAGCCGTCAACAGGTGTCTCTATCTGAGCATCACCAGTGCTGGTATCGGACTGGACAGTTCCTTCTACCTGTTCTTGTTCGGCTGCGAGATCCTGGGTAGGAGTTGCAGCGGCCGCATCGGACTCAAGTATCGCAGGATGTTCAGCAATGTAGGCTTCCGCCTTCTTCAGACTCTTCACATCGACGGTAACAGTGTACTTTACCTTGTAGGTGCCGGGCTTTGTAGTATCAACATCGCTGTCATCGACGTCGATTTTTGTGATGATCTTCTCTATTCTCTCAGCCTTTGCAAGAAGATCTATGTTTCTAGCATCTTCAAGGACGTTCCTATTCTCAATGCCGCGCAAGTATCTTGCGGCCACACTGCTGAGATCCTGCGCATTAGGTGCTTCCTGCGTGGTCGCAACAGGTGTCTCCACAGCAGTCGGCGTTGTGGATGGAGCAGTGGTGCTATTCCCACAGCCATTAAGTGACAGGCACAACACGGAAGTAGCCACGGCTGTTAACTTGATGATCATTGTTGTGTGCATACTGAAGTTCATAGTCATTCCTTTCATTGAAAAATAGCAAGAGTATTGTTCATGGATCTTTTAGGTCCTGTTATTTTTAGCTCCTGTGTTTGAACTGTTCTATGGCGGATATCGTTGACTTGTCACTTAACCCGTAGTTCAAGTGCTTCTAGCTCGATCGGGATAGAGGTTGCCTATAAAGGCAGTGGAATCATCTGTTATCAAGATGTGTTATTTACAGCCGGCATTTCTGCCGGCTGTAAACGCATATTTATGGAAGTCACAGTATCATCTTTCCGCACCGCATTCAGAGCAATAATAACCAGTAATCTTTTCCTCGCTCCACGCTTCGCTGTCCACTACCCACCTGTCCTCGT
>CADATR010000137.1:4584-9505 GCA_902790885.1 uncultured Eubacteriales bacterium | reverse complement strand
CTCGAAGGTACGGTCTTTGAGACCCGCGAGATGCTCAAGGATATGTTCGGCGGTTCTGACTGCAAGAATGTAGTATTCACAAAGAACGTCACCGAGTCACTCAATGTGGTGCTCAAGGGGCTTCTAAAGCCGGGCGATCACATCCTCTGCTCTTCGATGGAGCACAATGCAGTAATGAGGCCGCTCGTTCAGCTTGCCAAAAAAGGAGTTGAATTCGATCGTATTCCTGGCACAGAATGCGGTGAGCTTGTGCTTGACGCAGTCGAAGACATGATCAAAGACAACACCGTCGCCATAGTAATGACTCACGCCAGCAACCTTGTCGGAACGCTTAACCCGCTCAAGGAAGTCGGCGAGATCTGCCGCAGACACGGCCTTAAGTTCATAGTCGACTCAGCCCAGAGCGCAGGCATCATCCCGATCGACATGAAAGAGATGCACATAGACGCTCTCTGCTTCACCGGCCACAAGTCTCTGCTCGGCCCTCAGGGCATCGGCGGATTCATACTCGACGAGGATATGATAAACCTTATAGACCCTCTCCTTTCCGGAGGAACAGGCTCCATAAGCCACACAGAAGAGATACCTGATTTCATGCCTGACAGATTCGAGCCGGGCACGATGAACATCCCGGGAATAGTAGGACTGCATGCAGGCCTCAAATGGATCAGTGAAAAAGGCCTCGACGCCATTGCCGCGCACGAGCTCGGACTTACAAAGAGATTCCTCGACGGACTCATCCCTCTCGAGGAAGCCGGCAAGCTTAAGATAATCGGACGCAAAGATATAAAAAACCGCACGGGCGTAGTATCGATACAGACTCTTGATGTCGACTGTGCCGACGCGGCATTCAGACTCGACTTTGAATACGGCATTGAAACGAGAGTCGGGCTGCACTGCGCGCCTAATGCCCACAAGACACTCGGCACATACCCTACCGGTACCATCCGCTTCAGCTTCGGCAACTTCAACACCGAAGCCGACGTCGACGCCGCACTCAGGGCACTGACCGAGATCTGCGGCTAACCGTCATATACAAAAAAGCAAAAGACCTGAAATGAATCAAAGCTTTCATTTCAGGTCTTTTTGTGATCATTTATTATTCTTCAGGCTTTCAGGCTTGCGATGATCCTTTCAGCTGCGGTCTCAATGTTTTCCCTGCATGTAGCCAGGTTGATCCTTACACAGCCTGCATACTCATTGCCGCCAAACCACGCTCCGTAATCGAAAGCCAGTCCGCATTCGTCTTCCATCAGGTGCTGCATCGCGGTCACAGCTGCATCCTCGGCATCAGGATCCACAGAGTACTTTTCCACAGCCTTTGCGATGATGCGGTCCATGTAAGCACTGAAGTCTGCCCACAGAAGATATGTGCCCTGGTGGTCGGCGATCCTTGCTTCAGGCAGCTCTGCCCCGAACCTGTCGCGCAGATACTTGTAGTTGCCTTCGATCATGCCAAGGAGCTCTTCGAACCACGGACGTCCCTCTTCATAGGCGGCCTGCACGGCAATATATCCGAAGGAATTGCCTCCGCTTATGCGGATACCCTCCGCGAATTTATCCCATTTTGCACGTATCCCTTCGTCAGGGATTATCACTATGGAGTTCTGTACAGCTGCCAGATTGAAAGTCTTTGTAGCCGCAGTCAGTGTAACAAGCATGTCATCGTATGCCCCGGGCTCATCGCCTACTGTTGCCGACGGAACATGCTCGTGTCCGCTCATTATGAGGTCGTGGTGTATCTCATCCGAGATGACAAAGACGTTGTGTCTTTTGCATATATCGAGCATGCGTCTTATCTCTTCTCTCTTCCAGACGCGGCCCACAGGATTATGAGGCGAGCAGAAAATAAACACCTTGACGTCCTCGCGCACTATGGCCTCTTCGAAGCCCTCATAGTCCATCACATAGCCGTCATCCGTCAGTATGAGCGGGCAGTTCACAAGGCGCCTGTCGTTATTCTTCACAGCGTTCATGAACGGATAGTAGACCGGCGGCATTACAGCCACGGCCTCTCCCTCGCCTGACATCATCTTCACCAGCCAGTTGAAAGCCGGCACCACGCCCGGAGCGAATCTCATCCAGTCCTTCTTCACTTCGTAGCCGTGATATCTGCGTTCCCACTCAATGAAAGCGTTGTAATATCCTTCAGGCGGATTGTAATATCCGAATGTGCCGAGCTCTATATAATCCGCAAGTCTGCGGCGCACGCACTCAGGAACCTGAAAATCCATGTCTGCCACCCACATCGCCAGCAGGTCGCTCCTGCTGAATGTGTTCTCAAGGCCGTCCCATTTGAAACAGTCAGTATTTCTTCTGTCTACGTATCTGAGCATACTCATCAGTCATCATCCTTCATCAGTTAAAGCTGCTTACGCATCCATCTTTTTGGAGTATTTTGACAGATAGATGTATCTCTGAAGTCTTGTGTCTATTGCGCCGAGTGGTTTAGCGTATTTCACGTAGCAGGCCGCGGCGCAGTTTTTGCTGACGATCATTGCGATGGCCTCAGCATCTGAAGCAGTCTTGCCGACACATACAGCGCCTACGCCCTTTACGAGAACGGCGTTGCGCCCTATCGCCGAGTTGAGAGCAGGCTGCTGTCCGCCCATGCGGTCGAGCGCTCCGGTCATAGGCATCTTTCCGGCAAAGCCTCTTGCTGTCTGGCTGGTGGAATATCCGAGGAGCGTGCGCTCAGCTGCCCACTCATCGCAGTTCACTACCTGCATGTCAGGGCCCACTATCTGCGCGAAATCATCGATGTACGAGCCAACCGTTTTGCCCTTTTCGCAGCACTTCATGATGTAAGGATCGCTGACTACCTTTACAAAAGGCAGAGCCTTTATGTTCACTTTCGAAGTATCGAACTCCCTGTCAGCCGCAGCGGCGTTGAGCTTTACTCTCGACTCCACTATGAGCCTGCACCTGTCCTCGAGCTCCTCCGCCCTCGCGAAGGCCTCTTCCATATCGGAGCCGAGTATAAGCGTGCCGTGCCTTGCCATGAGGAACAAGTTCTCATACGGGTTGCTCCTGATGGTTTCCGCCATGTATTTCTTCAGCTTTGTTGTTCCCGGCAGAGCATATGCCGCGCACGGAGCCTTTCTGATGTTTCTGCACTCGGCTGCGACGACCGACGCGTAATACTGATGCGTGTGGATTATGAATCCGACGTGGTTTCTCTGCGAGTAAGCCGCGGCATGCACGCCTTTTTCACTGCTCGGCTTTATGCTGCCGGTATATGAGCAGTCAGCCACCTTTACCTTGACCAGATCATCTGGCGTCAGGGTGTCATATGCCCTGCCGCTCGGAGTGATGATGAACTCATCCTTGCTGATCCTCGCGCTTATGTTGCCCCAGGTACGTGCTATGAGCCTGTTCTCAAGCAGCTTCAGCCCCGCCTCAACCACGAGCCTTCTTGCTTCTGTTTCACTGTAATACATAACTGTTACCTCATATATCTGACTAATCTTTCATCGTTAATGATACCACATTTTTTGCATAAGAAAACTCCGGTATGAAAACCGGAGTTTATCTTTGATTTCGGTATCAGATTAGCCGAGTTCTACCATGTGCTTCAGTGTTCTTACGAGCTGGCTTACATAGCTCATCTCGTTGTCATACCACGAAGTAACTCTTACCTCGAAGAGGTGCTCAGCGCACTGCATAACGATAGTCTGAGTAGCGTCGAAGAGTGAACCGAAGCTCATTCCGACGATGTCGCTCGAAACGATCTCATCTTCAGTATATCCATAGGACTCTGTAGCAGCAGCCTTCATAGCAGCGTTTACGCTCTCTGCTGTCAGGGAGTCTGTATCGTCCTTAACGATAGCATCGAGGATAGTGATGGAGCCTGATGGAACAGGAACTCTCATAGCGTTTCCTGTCAGCTTGCCAGCGAGCTCAGGAATTACCAGTCCGATAGCCTTTGCAGCGCCTGTGCTGTTAGGAACGATGTTGACAGCGCCGGCTCTTGCTCTTCTGAGGTCACCCTTTCTGTGTGGTCCGTCGAGGATCATCTGGTCACCTGTGTAAGCGTGGATAGTTGTCATGAATCCTGTCTGGATAGGAGCAAAATCGTTGAGTGCCTTTGTCATAGGAGCGAGGCAGTTTGTGGTGCAGGATGCTCCGGAAACGATAGTGTCTTCCTTTGTAAGGATGTCATGGTTTGTTCCGTATACGATAGTAGGAAGATCATTGCCTGCAGGAGCGGAAATGATAACCTTCTTAGCGCCGGCATCAAGGTGAGCCTGGCTCTTTGCCTTTGATGTGTAGAAGCCTGTGCACTCGAGAACGATGTCTACATCGAGGTCGCCCCAAGGGAGCTTGGAAGCGTCAGCTTCTGCATAAACCTTGAACTTCTTTCCGTCTACTACGATGCCGTCTTCTGCAGCCTCTACTTCAGCGTCGAACTTCTTCTGAACGCTGTCATACTTCAGCAGATGTGCAAGCATCTTAGGGCTTGTAAGGTCGTTGATTGCTACGACATCAATGTCCTTGTCCTGATAGATCTTTCTGAAGGCGAGTCTTCCGATACGTCCAAAACCGTTAATAGCTACTCTCATTAATAGTTCCTCCTTTTTGGATCTCTCTGATCCCGTGGTTAATAACCGCATATTTCCCAATTTTTTAAGTCAAAATTGTTATTGTGCCTTATATGTCCAGCACAGTTATTGGTAGATTTTACCACATTGATACTCGATTAACAATGCGAATCACAGAAAATCTGCATTAATTATAATACTATGTCTATTCACCGAGATCACTTCTGATGACCTTGCCGATGTTCCATACATGCGCAGCCTTTCTGGCGGCATCTGCCCTGTCCTCCGGACCGTTGTAGGCGAATTCTCCTGTCTGCGAGCCGCAGTCCATGCATGTGACAGTCCAGCACCAGCCGTTTCCGTCGTCAAGAAAACCGGCA
>CADATR010000137.1:0-4576 GCA_902790885.1 uncultured Eubacteriales bacterium | reverse complement strand
ATCTCTTCATATATATCCATAATAACCTCCATTATTTACCTCATCTGCTGAATGATACCGCCTCCTATAACGCGGTTTTCGCTGTCATAGAAGACAGCCGACTGCCCCGGCGCCGGTGCCTTGACCGGCTCATCAAAGGCGGCAGATATTGTGTTATCGTCGACTCGTTCGAGGACTGCCGGTACAGCAGCGTGATGATATCTTATCTTCACGAAAGCCGGCACTTTTTCTCCTGTTTTTATGCCCTCGATGGCCATGAAACACACATCCCTGCACAGAATGCGGCTTTCATAGACCGATCCGAGATCGCCTATCACCACAGTATTGTTTTCAGCGTCTATCCTCTTCACATAAGCCGGATATCCCAGAGCCAGTCCCAGACCCTTACGCTGCCCAACGGTATAGTTCACGATGCCTTTGTGCCTTCCCAGCACCCTGCCGTTTTCATCGACGAAGTCTCCCGGCGGCGGCAGCGCCCTGTCTGAGTGCTCCTCTATATACTCCGCGTATCCGCCTTCGATCACAAAACAGATCTCCTGTGAATCATGCTTGCCGGCGACCGTAAGCCCTGCCTCTTCAGCGATGCGCCTCACCTCGTCCTTTGTAAGTTCGGAAAGCGGCATCAGAGTGCGTGCGAGCTGCTCCTGGGTGAGCTGATACAGCATGTAAGTCTGATCTTTTGCGGCAGCTGCCGACTGCTTCACGGTATATCTTCCGTTTTCGTCTTTCACCACGCGGGCGTAATGGCCTGTGGCAACGTATTCCGCGTTGACATCGTCGGCAAATCTCAGCAGCCTCTCCCACTTTATATGCCTGTTGCACGCCACGCAAGGATTCGGAGTCAGGCCGTTCATGTAGGCCTCGATAAAAGGTCCGGTGACATGTTCAGTGAATTCAGGCAGGCAGTTGATATTGTAAAAAGGTATCTCAAGCTGCATGGCGACCGCGCGCGCGTCGCTGATGTCGCAGCAGCGGCTGTACGCGCCGGTGCCGGCTTCCCACGTCCTAAGAGTCACGCCTATCACCTGATAGCCCTGCTCCTTCAGCAAATATGCAGCCACCGCGCTGTCGACCCCACCTGAGAGTCCCACTACTACTCTGGAAATAATGCCCACCTTCTTTCTTTGTACCACACCGTATTGTAACACATCAGGGCGGTCTGACAAAACTCTCACTATTGACAAGATCGCTGCTGCAAAGAAGTAAAACAACTTTCATGCAATAGATCAAAAAAGTCCTCCCCCGGATCTGTGTCCGGCGGAGGGTTTTCATATCAGCAAAATTCTTAAGTTGTACAGGAGATATCCTAGAATCCGAGCTCCTTGTTAGCCCACTTCTGGAATGCCTTGAATGTCTCAGGACCCGCAACTCCGTCAACTGTTACACCGAGGAATTTCTGAAGAGCACTGGAAGTCTTTGTTCCCCAAACTCCATCAGCCTCAGCTCCGACTAATTTCTGGATAGCCTTGATAGTCTCTGTTCCGCAGATACCATCTTCCTTGCATCCGAGGATGTGCTGTACAGCCTTGATAGTTGCCGGACCAAAGTCTCCGTCAACCGCGAGCTTGAAAGCCTTGTTGGCTTCCTTTTTAGCCTCTGCTACTTTTATCTCTGCAGCCTCTGCAGCAGCCTTCTCTTCAGCGATCTTTTCCTGCTGAGCTGCCTTTACCTCGGCATTTCTCTTATTGAAAGCTTCTTCTCTGGCCTTAGCGGCAGCCGCCTTTGCTTCTTCTGCTGCCTTTTCAGCCTTTGCCTTTGCCTCTTCTGCTGCAGCTTCTGCCTTAGCCTTAGCTTCCTTACCGGTGATCTTATCAAATATTCCCATATTACACCTCATTTCTTGTAAAACAGCCTTGCGGCCAGCGGTTATCACTATACGTATAAATTATAATCCCACGTTTACTTTGCGGTCAATCCTCTGATTGCCCTGTCTCACCAATGGCAACAGTCACGCAGTTGGCCCGCTCAAAGTCTTTCATTCCCATGCCATGGCCGCGGCGTTCGATACTCATCTGCGGCATATCTCCGAACTCATCTGCAAAGTATCTGAGAAGAGCGGCGCCTGTAGGCGTGCAGAGTTCGCTTTTTATATCTCCTAAATACGATGGTATCCCCTCAAGTATATTAGCTGTGGCAGGAGCCGGTACCGGGAGCACCCCGTGGGCACACTTCACCGTGCCGCCGCCTACGTTCACAGGGGAAGCGACAGTCTTCTGCGGCTTAACGCGGTCCATCAGAAGACAGACAGCAGTCACGTCAGCAATCGCATCCATCGTACCCACCTCGTGAAAATGCACCTCCGTGACAGGCACTCCGTGCGCCTTGCCCTCAGCATCAGCGATTATATCGTACACGCTGAGGATGTCTTCCCTTACGTTCTCAGGGATATCGAGGTGATCCTTTACGATATGCCTTATCTCCGCCACTCCGTTGTGGGAATGCGTATGCGTTGTTCCGTCACCATGTGTGTGAGCATGCTCCTCACCGGAATGATGGTGGTCATGAAGATGCTCGTCCTCTTCAGTGCCGTTCACCTTTATGTGTACGCGGGTGCCTTCTATGCCGCATTTGACGGAAGGCTCTGTCTCCATCACTATGCCGGGAAGACCCAGACCGTTGAATTCTTCCACGAATCCGGATCTCTCAGTTTCATCGAGCAGCTCGAGGAGCGCAGCAGTCAGCATATCGCCGGCAGCTCCCATGCTGCAGTCTATAAACATCGTTCTCATTTCCCTGCTCCCATATGGTTTATGCGGCTGGCCATGAAGCCGGCGCCGAATCCGTTATCTATATTTACGCAGGCCACTCCGCTCGCGCACGAGTTGAGCATCGAAAGCAGAGCCGAAAGTCCCTGGAATGACGCTCCGTAGCCGACGCTCGTAGGCACGGCTATGACCGGGCAGTCAGCGAGTCCCCCTACTACGCTGGCAAGTGCCCCTTCCATGCCCGCAATGGCTATGATTACAGAAGCCTGCGTGATATATTCCCTGTGGGCCAGCAGCCTGTGTATGCCTGCGACTCCTACATCATAGAGGCGTATCACCTCATTGCCCAGAGTCTCAGCTGTAATGGCTGCCTCTTCAGCTACAGGGATATCACTGGTGCCTCCTGTGACTATTACGATCGGTCCTATGCCGTCAGGTTCAGGCTTGTCGCCAACTACAGCGATGCGCGCCGCCTTGTTGTAAGATATCTCATGGCTCTCTGCCACGGCCGCCGCCTTCGCCTCGTCTATCCTCGTAACGATTACCGGCAGCTGCCCCTTCTCAACCAGCACGTCAACGATGCCGTTTATCTGCTCCGCAGTCTTGCTCTCTCCGTAAATGACCTCCGGCGAGCCCTGCATCACCTTCCTGTGAAGATCTACCATCGCGTAACCGATATCTTCGAACGGCTCGCTCTTGATGCGGGTAAGCGCCTCATCGACGCTTATCTCCCCCTTCTCGAGAGCCACCAGAATGTTTCTTGTTTCGTTGTTCATTCATTATACCCCCAATGAATTGTTCTGATCAGTCGGCCGGCATGCTTCTCCGTTCCTTTTTACTTCTCTGCAGAAATTGATGATTATGAGCAGAATGAATACTATGCCTATATATCCCTGAGCCGGGTAAAGGAATTCGACTATCGTCTTGAATCCGCTGAGCCCAAGCAGGAATCCCGCAAGAGCTCCGCCGATTATTATCCATTTTTTGTATTTGCCATTTTTGATCTTGGTGCTGAAGCCGTAGTAAGTGCTCGCGCCTGTCGAATAAACAGCACCGTAGAGCACGATCGCGTATATTATGCTCAGCACAGGCGAAAGCCTGCCCACAAATCCCAGCATAGGAAGGTCGAGTCCCGAGCTGAATGCCATGTCGCTGAGAAGCGCTCTGAGAAGCAGTATGGTGAGCCCGCCAAGGCAGAGTGTGCCGGCAATGGCTCCCGCATAGGCATTTTTTGCGTTTCTGGCATTTATGGCGCTGTTTCCGGCCATTGTGATCATGCCGCCCGTGTTGTATGCCATGAAGATCAGTGCGGAGACCGGCCAGTTTGGTGTCATGCGGCCCGGCCTGAATTCAGTTGGACCGCTCTGGGTGAAGCCCGCCCTTATTGTCAGGAGAATGGTGAAGATCCCTATTATGAAAAGTACCGGGACCATTAATCTGAATACCTTTGAGACGCGTTCAAAATCGCCGAGGACTGTGATTATGCAGAGGATCGCGATGATCAGTCCTCCGGCAGCCTTGCTGATGCCGAACTGCTGCTTTAAGAGCGATCCGCCTGCGGCGGTCATGGCTATGATCATGGAATAATAGCTGATGGCGAGCACCCAGCCTATGGTCTCATAGGCCGGCCGGCTCTCCACCGGACAGATGAGTCGGCCCAGGTCTGCCGTGCCCTTGCTGCGTGCAATATATGTCAGCATGCACGCGAGAAGCACGAAGCAGACCGTGCTCGCCGCAGCCCCCGCGTATCCCTTCTGACCGAACACGCCGAAGAACTGCCAGCACTCCCTGCCCGACGCGAATCCCGCGCCCATGATAACGCCTATATAAAGACTGGTTATCTCTGTCCAGTTAAGCTTTTTCAATTTGTC
>CADATR010000136.1 GCA_902790885.1 uncultured Eubacteriales bacterium | reverse complement strand
CTACGACATAACATTTATAAATAAAATGTCGGCAGGCAGAAGATGTCAACTTATGAGCATTGCAAGTACCGTAATGTTGACGGCGTGGTGATCGCCTGTACCGATTTCACTACTCAGGACGTGTTCGAGGTCATAAACGGTGACATACCTGTTGTGACGATAGACCACATATTCGACTGCCGCACAGCGGTGATGTCGAACAATGAGAAGGGTATCGAAGAGCTGGTGAATTATGTGGCTGATATGGGTCACAAGCGCATAGCTTACATACAGGGGAACAAATCAGCAGTGGCAGAACGGAGGCTTGCGGGCTTCTGCAAGGCTTGTATGACAAGAGGGATAGATGTTGATCCGGGGCTGCTGCTTGCCGGGGATTACCATAATCCCGATAAGACATACGACCTTACAAAGGAGCTGCTTCTTATGGCGGACCGACCGACCTGCATATTCATGCCGGATGATTATTCATCCATGGGAGGTTTCAACGCTATCAAAGATCTGGGTCTGACAGTACCGGATGACATATCTGTCGTGGGGTACGACGGAATAGCTTATTCACAGCTGCTGTCACCGAAGCTTACGACTTATCTTCAGGATACGATGGCTATAGGCACAGAGGCTGCCAAACAGCTGATATCGCTGATCGAAAATCCACAGACGACCTTTACGGAGGTCATCACAGTAGACGGAAGGCTCATCGAGGGCGGTTCCGTCAAGAAAATCGTATAGGCATTAATCACAGCATTGCGCTGTGAAAATAATATGATAATGCAAGCACATTATTATGATAAAGCATTATTAAGGAGGAAATTTATCATGACAAATCTCAAGAAGATCCTTGCAGGCGCACTGGCTCTTTGCATGACAAGTGCAATGTTCGCATCCTGCGGTGACACAGCAAGCGATGGCGACACCAAGGAGACCACAACCAAGGCAGCGACCGGCGCAGAAGGCGGCGACGATGCAAGCGAGGCTGAGGACACAGGTGATACCGGTGACACAGGCGAGGAGAAGAAGTCTGACGGAACCAAGACAAAGCTGAATGTATGGGCTTTCACAGAGGAAGTACCTAACATGATCAACAAGTACATCGAGCTGCACCCCGAGTTCGGCGAGCAGTACGAGATCAATACAACTATCATCGCAACAACAGACGGCGCATATCAGCCCGCACTTGACCAGGCACTGGCAGGCGGCGGCGAAGACGCTCCCGATCTGTACTGCGCAGAGGCTGCATTCGTTCTGAAGTACACACAGGGCGACGCTGCTGAGTATGCTGCACCTTACAAGGATCTGGGCATCGACGTAGATAAGGAAGTTAAGGACGCAGATATCGCACAGTACACAGTAGATATCGGCTCCAGAGACGGCGAGCTGGTTGGTCTGGGCTACCAGGCAACAGGCGGTGCATTCATCTACAGACGTTCACTGGCTAAGGAAGTTCTGGGTACAGATGATCCTGCTGAGGTTGCAAAGGCAATCGGCGCAGGCAGCGGTAACTGGGATAAGTTCTGGGACGTTGCAGCAAAGATGAAGGATAAGGGCTATGCAATGATCTCCGGTGACGGCGATCTGTGGCACGCAGTTGAGAACAGCTCCGAGCAGGGCTGGATCGTAGACGGCAAGCTGACAATAGATCCTAAGAGAGAGGAATTCCTCGACTTCTCCAAGAAGCTGAAAGACGAGGGTTATCATAACGATACTCAGGACTGGCAGGATGCTTGGTTCGCAGACATGAAGGGTGAGGGTGCAAAGCCTGTATTCGGCTTCTTCGGACCTGCATGGCTGATCAACTACACACTGGCTCCTAACTGCGGCGGTGAAAAGGCTGGCGAAGGCACATATGGTGACTGGGCTATCTGCACACCTCCTGTAGGTTTCTTCTGGGGCGGTACTTGGGTACTGGCAAACAACGATAGCCAGAACAAGGAAGCAGTAGGTAAGATCATTGACTGGATCACACTGGATACATCTGAGGAAGGTCTGCAGTATATGTGGGCAAACGGCACATTTGCTGAGGGCGGCACAAAGGACTGCGTAGCTTCCGGTACAGTAATGGCTAAGTCTAACGGCGAACTGGACTTCCTGGGCGGACAGAATATGTTCGATGTATTCACCGAGGCAAACCAGTATGCAAACGGTAAGAACCTGACACAGTATGACGAGGGTATCAACCAGCGTTGGAGAGATCAGGTTCGTCAGTACTCCGCAGGCGAGAAGTCCAAGGAAGACGCAATCAAGGACTTCAAGCAGGATGTTGCTGATAACTTCGACGTAACAGTTGAGTAATTGACTTAGATCAAATCTAGCTTTATTCACCAGTATCTCGAGATGATATAGCTTAATTCGGCTCTCTGCAAAAGCGGAGAGCCGATGATAGCGAATAAAACAAGGACCTGTCTTGATTCGGTGATTCTCATGAAATTGACCCGTGATAGGACAGGTCTATCTTTTTGTTTGTCAATTGATATAGTACCGGGAGGTAATAATATGAAATCAAAAAGTGCCGGTATGAACTTCGCAAAGTATGGCTATATGTTCAGCATACCTTTCGTAGTGGCATTTCTTATCTTTAATCTGTATCCGACATTCTATACCACATTTCTGGGCTTTACAAACCGTAAAGGTCTGATACAGAAAAGCTATCATGTGCTGGAGCATCCCTTCGATAACTTCAAGGACGTGCTTCACAACCCAACATTCATAACATCACTGAAGAATACTTTCGCTATCTGGATGATGAACTTTATCCCCCAGATAGTTATAGCTCTGCTGCTGACAGCATGGTTCACATCCCACGCAGTACAGCTCAAAGGCAAGGGCTTCTTCAAGGTAGTATTCTATATGCCTAATATCATAACAGCAGCAACAGTAGCAATACTGTTCAACGCACTGTTCGCATATCCCGTAGGCCCTGTGAACGACTTCCTCGTATCCACAGGCATAAGAGACAGTGCATATCACTTTGTAAATAATAAGACAGCCGCAAGGTTGATAGTAGCGTTCATCCAGTTCTGGATGTGGTATGGTAATACAATGATCGTGCTGGTATCAGGTGTGCTGGGTATAAGCCCCGACATCTTTGAAGCCGCACAGATAGACGGCGCAAACGGCGTGCAGACATTCTTCAAGATCACAATACCAAACCTCAAGACTATCCTGCTTTACAACCTGGTAACATCTCTGGTCGGCGGTCTTAATATGTACGATATCCCGAAGATGTTCAGAAACGGCGGACCTGATAACTCAACACTGACATCCAGTGTGTACATATACAATCAGGCGTTCAGCGGAAGCTATCTGTATAACAAGGCAGCCGCAGCCAGCATGATAATGTTCGTGATAATCGCTATATGCTCGGCAATACTGTTCTATATCATGAGAGATAAGGATGAGGCAAAGATCGAGAAAGAAAAGCGTCTGGCAAAGAAGCAGGCAAGGAGGGGTCTCTGATATGGCAGAAATGGAAATGAGAGCCGCAGGCTCCAGAAAAAGCAGCGAAAGAGTATTCAAGATCTGTGCATATACATTCTGCATTTTCCTGACACTGCTCAGCTTGCTGCCATTCTGGATAATGATAATCAACGCAACAAGAAGTACGAACCAGATCCAGCAGCACGCTATCTCGTTCCTTCCTTCATCGCATCTGATGAAGAACTTTGCGATACTGACAGGTAAGTCGTTCAACCCAATGAGAGGTTTCGTGAACTCACTGATAATCTCCATCGGTTCGACAATCTGTAACATCTACTTCTCCACCATGACAGCCTTTGCGCTGGTAGCATATGAGTGGAAGCTGAGAAAGCCTTTCTTCACTGTTATCATGGCAGTGCTGATGATACCTGCACAGGTAACATCCATCGGTTTCTATCAGTTCATGTACCAGATCGGTATGACAAACAACTTCCTGGCACTGATACTGCCTTCTATCCAGGCACCTGCAACGGTGTTCTTCATGAGACAGTATATGATCCCGTCGCTGCCAATGGAGATACTCCAGTCAGGACGTATCGACGGCGCAGGCGAATTCAGGATCTTAAACCAGATCGTTCTGCCAATGATGAAGCCTGCAATGGCTACACAGGCAATATTCGGATTTGTAACCAGCTGGAACCAGTTGTTCCTGCCCCAGATCCTGCTGACAAGACAGGAACTGTTCACCATGCCTCTGATGGTATCTCTGCTGAACGGCGATATCTACAGAACAGAGTACGGTGCAATTTATCTGGGTCTGCTGCTTACAGTTCTGCCTCTGATGATAGTTTACTTTATCCTTTCTAAGTACATCGTCGAAGGTGTTGCTCTGGGCGGCGTTAAGTCCTGATTTGAATATTACTCCCGATCGGCTGGTCGGGAGTTTTTTATTGACGAAAAAAATACTATATAATAAAGGTAAAGGAGGGCGGCTTATGTTTCTTTTGAATTCCGATCTGTTTGATCTGCACGCACTTATTGTTTTCTTTCGCAATGAACCCGAAAGGTTCAGTGACTATATAGGTGCTTTTGAAGAGATCTCGGATCATATCAGACGTGAACCCACAGATGATAATATAAAACATAATGCCATCAGGAATATTCTCAAAAAGTATAGCCAAGGTGACGGTATGCTTTCGTGGTATCTGGTGAATAATGCTTTTTCAAATAATTTGATCGTGATAAAAGATCCTGCTGTATATAGCCTTATCTCGGGGATATTCTGTGAGATGGCGGAAACTTATTTTGACACGGACCGATTTGTGATGCTTTGTGATGCAGTTAATAATGTGCCTGTTTTACTTGCGCAAGAACCTAAACTACGCAAAACTATCGAGAAGATGATTAAGCCCTACAGGAAGAATTATAACAGCCGTTTCCTGAAACTCTGACGGACCGGCTGTATACAATGCATCAAAATACTTTACAAATTTCGCACCGCCCGAAACTCCTGCTCC
>CADATR010000135.1 GCA_902790885.1 uncultured Eubacteriales bacterium | reverse complement strand
GCGTCCATGGCGTGGCCCATGTGCAGCTGGCCGGTGATGTTGGGCGGCGGCATGACGATGGTGAAGGGCTTCTTGTTGGGATCGCGGTGCGCGATGAACGCGCCGCTCTTCTCCCAGCGCTCGTAGGTCTCCTTCTCGATCGCCTGGGGGTTAAAGGTCTTTTCCATGGTGAATTCCTGTTCAGGCATATACGTTCTCCTATCTGTGATTCAATCAGGTCATAAAAACAACAATGTATAATGCCAGCGCGATCAGCGCCGTGACCATTTTAATGGCCAGGCTGAGCTGCGTGCGTTTCTGCGCGCTGTCCGGATGGATCTTCTTCGCGATCACGCCGGAAGAGAAGCACCCGGCGACCAGCAGCGCCAGTACCGAATGCAGAACCAAGTGCAGAGATGCCAAGTGCAGCTGCCATACCGATATATGCAATATTCATAGTTTTTCTCCTTTTCTATCTCTATTAGAGATATCTAATTTTATTAACCTAAGAAATTTTATTAGCTATTAACTCTTAATCTTGTCATTCTTCTTAAATGGCTCGTATGGGATACCTGTCCACTCCAGTCCAACCTGACCAGAGAACTCTAATACGTTCAGACGTACACCATGTACCACTACGGAAAGAATACACATTACAATATTCAGGGCATGTCCTAATACCACAACAATGATTGCTGCAATCATCAGAGGTCCGTGAGCCAGGCCAGAAGCCATGCTGTTGAAACTCTGTGCAATTGCTAAGCCAGCCATACCTACAGCGAAGAGTCGGATGTAACTCATTACATTACCGAAGCAGCTGATGGTATCTAGGAACACTGTAAATGCATTACCAAGACCAGCCTTCAGTCCCTGTCCAAAGCTTACACCAGAGCCCATACCTCCGAAGAGGATTACCAGGACAAAGCCTACGCCTACGGCTGCAAATACAGGCTGTATTGCCACATTCTGGCCAATAACCAGATACAGAGACAAGAGATACATGGCAACGATGGAGATCATCCAACCGATATCCGCCATGAAGCTTAAGTCCTTCTCTCCCAGCTTTTTCTTAACAGAAAGAAGTGAGCCTAATTCCATCTGCATAGCGCCGATGGTGAAAGAGAACTTCATGATATTGCTCTGCTGTGCTGCAGCTGACACACCGAATGACTCTGGATAGTTAGCGAATCCCGGCAGTGTCAGTGCTCTTAAGAGTGGCACATCCATAGCAGACTTCATACCAAACCATGTTCCAGTGATAGCACCCCATGCCATGGTTCCGATTGAGAGAACCAGAAGCAGGTAGGTCGGTGTGCTTAGTTTCTTGGTCTTAGCAATAATAGCAATCGTAGCAAGTAGTAAGAGGAATCCATATCCGCCATCACCCATGATCATTGCAAAGAACAGGGTGAAGAAGAGCTAAGCGCAAGCTAAGGCGTCCTGCCGGCGGCATTGTAGCTGCCCGTCAGGATGGCGTCAAGGGTGAAATGAATCGCTTGCGCGACCCTTGACCCCACCATCCGGATCAGCAGAGTAGCAGTTAGGCAGGACGACGTTGGTGGTAATGTGTAAGGTGTCACTTCGTTCAGGCGGAGACCTCAGACTGGAGTTTAACGATTTGCCTCTGACCGAGCAGCATGAGCTGCTGCCACTTGTCCGGCATCCGCTGTACGCATTCAAGAGCGGGTACAGGGTTGAGGACCTTGCGGCCGAAGTGATGGTGCGGTCTGAGGAAGTTGTAGTAGGCGACCCAAAGGGCGAGATCCAGGCTCGCGTTGTCGAAACTGTCGTAACCGCAGGTATTGCGGTAAGAAGCTTTGAAGGTGCGGTTTAGTCGCTCGATCAGCTGCTTGTAAGGCCGGAACTCTTCAGAGACTTCATCGTCATTGGTGAGACCGATGACTTGGGTGATGTTAAAGCGAAATGCTTCGCCGAGCCGTTGCTCAAACTGCATGGCGGCGAGCGGATAGGCGCTGTAGCCATCGGCAATGAAGGTGAAGCCGTCAGGAAGCTTGCCTCTGAAGTGAGAAAGAGCCTGCCTCATGGTCAGGATACAGGCGCCGACGCCGCGGTTATCCGAACAGCGGTAGCCGAGGATGGAGCGCTTGATGGCATCCATGATGAGCCAGACATATCCCTTCTTGCCACGGACCTTGATGTAGGTCTCATCTGCAGCGAGATCGCCGGAAGGCTTGTAATCGTAGTGATCTACGAAAGGCTTGACGAGCATAGCCGCGGTCTTGCAGTAATTGGCGATCTGCTGGTGAGAAATCCGGATGCCGTGGATGTCCCACAAGATATCTTTGGTACGGCGCAGCGAGATCTGGTAGTTGATGTGGTATGTGAGGCAGAGAGTGACGACCTTCATTGAGAACTTGTCGAACCTGAAGGATGATGCGTTCTTAGGGAGCGAATCAAGATCCAGAGCAAAGAAGTCAGTCGTGAACTCGCGGTAGATGTAGTGGAGCTTGTAGTCAGCTCGCTTCTGCTCGTCGAGCTTCTCATCTTCGTTCAACTTGGAAAGGTTGTTGAGATAGTAAGAGCACTTTGGATTGATGCACTTGTAGACATCGAAATCCTTGCGGCATTTCTTTCTCTCGAGAGCGCGACCACAGTAAGGACAGCGAAGAGTGTATTGCTTGCTGAACCGGTTCTTATCCGGAGAAAAGAGAGTGCTGCATACTTTGCATTGTAACTGACCCTTTTTACCGTTGTTGCGGTAAAGGTATTCATGCGGGGCTCCGCATTCAGGACAGACGCAGTCTTCGGGGATGTCACAGGGCTTGCCTTTGTGGCGCTTTACAGGCTTGATGATCATGCCGTATCGCTGGCGATAATAGTCGATGAGACCTTCCCAGGTCCAGCTGTTCTGATGGTACTGGAACTTCGGGAGGATGTCGGTCTTGAACTTCTGGTAATCAGGCGACTGTGAGTCATCAGGATCAAACTGTTTCAGAGGGATATATTTGGTGATGAAAGTCATCAACCATGCGATTTGTGTGTGAAGATAATGGATTTCATCGATAAGTAATTGTATAATGGCCATGAGCAATAAATCCTTTCTGTTGAGGTTTGTTTCGCAGCTACCATTATACAGAAAAAGGGGGTGTTGCTCTTTTTTAGTTGAAAATGAGCTTAACTCCCTGAAATACAAACGATAGATAATATTTTTTAGGGGTGTCGATAGACACTACCCTTCGCCTGACGGCGGGGTAATAATGGATTTTTCCGGCAGGGAACTTATAAAAGGTGAACCTGATGCATCATCTTTCCCCTCAGGCGGTCTGAGAGCCACTTTTGAAGCAAGAGGCTATACCGCATGGGATCCGACGTCATATGCGTTCATCAGGGACAAGACACTGTGCATACCGACTGCTTTTTGTTCGTATAGCGGCGAGGCAATGGATGAAAAGACATCACTTCTCAGGTCGATGGATGCCCTCAACCGTCAGGCCGTGCGGGTACTGAGGCTTATGGGAAATGACAGCGTAAGAAGAGTATACGCGGTCGCAGGAGCGGAGCAGGAATACTTTCTGGTGCCGCGCGATCTGTATGACAAGAGACCTGACCTGAGATTTACCGGGAGGACCCTGTTCGGAGTGATGCCTCCTAAGGGGCAGGAACTCGATGACCACTATTTCGGGGCGATAAAGCCTGAGATATCGCGATTCATGGAAGAGCTCAACAGGGAGCTCTGGAAACTTGGCGTGTTTGCCAAGACAGAGCACAACGAAGTAGCTCCTTCGCAGCATGAACTCGCGTGTATATACACCAAGGTAAATGTTACTGTCGACCAGAACCAGCTCGTCATGGAGATGATCAAGAAGGTCGCTGAGAGACACGGTTTTGTCGCGCTTCTCCATGAAAAGCCTTTTGAAGGAGTGAACGGCAGCGGTAAACATAACAACTGGTCGCTTGCCACTGATTCAGGCGACAACCTTCTGGCGCCGGGGGACACACCTCACGATAATGCGCAGTTCCTCTTGTTCCTGTGTGCAGTGATAAGAGCTGTGGACGAATATCAGGATCTGCTGAGGATATCTGTTGCCTCGGCCAGTAATGATCACCGTCTCGGAGCACATGAAGCTCCGCCTGCAGTGATCTCTATATTCCTCGGAGATGAGCTTACAGCTGTTTTGCACTCGATAGAAGAAGATATTCCTTATGAAGAAAGCGCAGGAGTACTGATGAAGCTCGGCTCAAAAGTCCTGCCGAGATTCAGGAGAGACAATACTGACAGAAACCGTACGTCTCCTTTTGCTTTCACCGGAAACAAGTTTGAATTCAGGATGCCGGGCTCGATGAGCAGCCTTGCTTTCCCTAACGTCATACTGAACAGTGTAGTAGCGGATGCTCTCGAATACTATGCCGAGAGACTTGAAAAAGCAGAAAATCTCAATGAGACCGTATATTCACTGATAAGAGAGACTGTACGTGATCATAAGCGGATCATTTTCAACGGCAACGGATATGAAGATGAGTGGCTGAGAGAAGCAGAAAAGAGGAAACTGTCCAATTACAGGACGACTCCTGACTGTGTGCCTCATCTTCTTGATGAGAAGAATGTGGATATGCTGGAAAAGCATGGGGTGTTCAGCAGATCGGAACTCGAGTCAAGATGCGAGATCATGCTTGAGAACTACTGCAAGACCATATGCATAGAAGCCAGGACGATGAGATCCATGGTGATAAAGAGGATAGCACCGGCTGTGGAGAACTATACGGCAGAGCTGTCAGCAAATCTGAACGAGAAGAAGAGGGCTATACCTGATCTCGAGTGCTGCTTTGAGAAGGAGATAATCACTGAGCTGTCTATGAGGACAGACAGGATATACAGCGGCGTGCAGAGAATGGTAAGCGTGCTCGATTCACTCAGTGACGAGGACTATTTCCGCGATGCTGAGGTCATTCGCGACAGTTTGCTGCCGGAGATGACCAGGCTGAGAGAAGACAGTGATGCTGCTGAAAGGCTGACATCCAAGAAATTCTGGCCGCTTCCTAACT
>CADATR010000134.1 GCA_902790885.1 uncultured Eubacteriales bacterium | reverse complement strand
CGGGATAACATGCAGCGGGTCTGCAGCTGCGAACGGGATAGCACCCTCTGTGATGAAGCTGAGTCCCATGACGATGTTTGCAGGTCCGGTCTTTCTTTCAGCTTCTGTGTATTTCTTCTTTGATACCATTGTGGAAATAGCGATCGCGATAGGCGGTACCATTCCGCCGACCATTACTGCAGCCATGATCATGTAGCCGATCTCATTCTGGTTTGCGAGCGCTGCTGTACCGAATACATATGCAGCCTTGTTGAGCGGGCCGCCCATGTCTGTAGCCATCATTGCGCCGAGGATCAGTCCCAGGACAACACTGGAGCCCGAGCTCATTCCCATGAGAACGTTGGAGATCCAAGCGTTAAGAGCACCTACAATAGGGTTGATCAGGCACATGAGCACACCGATTATTATTGTACCGAACAACGGGTAAATGAGTACCGGCTTGATTCCTTCCAATGACGCAGGAAGCTTTTCACAAACTTTCATCATTCCTTTAACGATGAATCCCGCTGCAAAGCCGGCAACAAGAGCGCCGAGGAATGCGGACGGGATGCCGCCGCCAGGAGAAGAGAATGTAGAACCTGATGCAGCGAGCGCACCTCCTACAAAACCGACTACCAGAGCAGGGCGGTCAGCGATACTGCGTGCGATGAATCCTGCAAGGACAGGAAGCATGAAGCCGAACGCTGTGCCTCCGATAGACTTGAACCATGCAGCAACCGGAGTGTTGGAACCGAAGTTGCTCGGATCTATTGAATAGTCATCCAGAAGGAACGCTATTGCGATCATGATACCGCCGCCGATAACGAATGGAAGCATGTGTGAAACACCTTCCATAAGGCTCTTGTAAATAAACCTTCCTACGCTCTCGCCGCCGGCTGAATCGCTTTCTGCTGCTGCAGCGCCTGAGTGCTGATATACCGGAGCATCTCCTGCTATAGCGCGGTCAATAAGGCCTTCTGAGCGGTGGATAGCGTCAGCTGTTGAAGCCTTGATGAGTTTCTTTCCATTGAAACGTCCCAGATCAACGTTCTTGTCAGCTGCGATGATTACAACATCAGCATCCTTGATATCGTCTGCAGTGAGTACATTCTTGGCACCGCCTGATCCCTGAGTCTCGATCTTGACGTCAACGCCTTTTTTAGTTCCTGTCTGCTCAAGTGCTTCAGCTGCCATGTAGGTATGTGCGATACCTGTCGGGCATGCTGTAACGCCGACTACTTTTGTTCCTTTTGCAGGAGCTGCTGCAGCTGCGGCTGCGGCAGGAGCTGCTGCGGCCTCTTCCTTGCCGAAGCGGTCGGATTCCTTCGCATCGATCAGATCGAGGAATTCGTCTACTGTCTTTGCAGCTACGAGCGACTGTGCGAATTCAGCGTCCATGAGCATTGTCATGAGGTTCGCGAGCACCTCGAGGTGTGTGTCAGCAGCGCCCGCCGGTGCAGCGATCATGAAGAACAGATTGCTGTCAGTTCCGTCGATGCATCCATAATCTATGCCTTCAGGCACGGTCATTGCTGTAAGACCCGGGTGTTTGGCTGCGTCAGTCTTTGCGTGAGGAACGGCGATGCCCATTCCTACAGCGGTAGATCCCTGTGCCTCTCTGGCCTCGATAGCAGCCTTATAACCGGCTTTATCGTTGAGGTTTCCTACCTTGTCGTGAAGACCTACCAGAATGTCGATCGCGGCATTCTTATCTGCCGGATGCTGATTCAGCAGGACTCCCTCCTTCTTCAGTAAATCAGTAATTTTCATGATTGTCCTTTCTGCGCTTCTGCGCAATTTGTTGGATCTGGCCCAACTTCCTTATTAATATAAACGAGAGCCTACAGAGTCTCGTAAATACTGTAAATAAGATCTCCTGTCGCGAGATCATCCGAGAAAGCAGTAGCGCTGCCTGCCGCCGTACCCATGTTGAGAGCCGCGCGGTAGTCCCCGGTCTTCATGTAGCCCGCTACGAATCCGGCTACCATTGAGTCGCCGGCGCCTACTGAATTCTTTACTTTCCCCTTAGGCACGCCTACGCGGAACCTCTGTCCGTCTTCAGTAATGAGCATCGCGCCGTCCTTCGCCATTGAGACGAGCACGTTCCTGGCGCCCATCTCCTGCAGCTTGCGGGCGTATTCCTCTATCTCATCGTCCGTCTTAAGCACCACTCCGAACATCTCGCCAAGCTCGTGGTTGTTTGGCTTTATCAGGAACGGATTGTACTTGAGCACCTTAAGAAGAAGGTCTTTTGTTGCGTCCACAACGAATGTGACTCCCTTGCCGTACAGTCTCTCGAGTATTATCTCGTAGACATTGCTCGGGAGCGAGTTAGGGATGCTTCCCGCGAGGATCAGCACGTCTCCCTCCTTAAGGCAGTCGAGCTTCTGAAGGAGCTCATTGAATGCCTCGTCGCTGATCTTAGGTCCCTGAGCGTTGATCTCAGTTTCTTCCTCACCTTTGATCTTTACGTTGATACGCGAGATGCCTTCATCGAGCATTATAAAGTCAGCGATGATGCCCTTGCCCTTAACGCTTTCGACTATCGCCTCGCCCGTGAATCCGGCAGCGAAGCCCAGGGCTGTGTTCTCTATTCCCAGATTCTTGAGGACCGTGGAAACATTGATGCCCTTGCCGCCGAAGAAGCAGTCTTCAGACGCCGACCTGTTTGTCATTCCCGGATCGAGCGGCTTGTCCATCCTTACGATGTAGTCGATAGCCGGGTTAAAAGTTACTGTGTAAATCATAGAGACCCCCTTATTATTCTGCCGCTTTTACTTCTATCGTAATAGTTCCGTTAGCCTTCTCAGCTGTAGTTGCCTTTGCGTAATAGTCTCCTTCAGGCACGGTCCCGCTCTGGGCGTCAGTATCCGTCGCGTTGAACGTCATCACTGGCTCGGATCCCTCTATATCAGGGATCTCTTCTATGGACTGATCTTCAGGCGCAGCGAACAGCTCGATCTTTATCTCGCCGCTCTCGAGGCCCGATGTAATAACGATCTGCTCTCCTGCAGCGACCACAAGGCCTCCGGCCATTACCTCATCGCCCTCGCCCGAATTCTCAGCCTCTATTGTCATGAGCTTTTCCGAATCGCATGACATACCCAGCGAACCGGCTCCGCCGCATGAAGTCATGATCATCATGGCAACAACGAGCATTGCGGTCAGAAGAAGAAACATTCTCTTTTTCATTACAATTACCTTCTGGATAATATATCCGAATAATATAATATTACTATCGTCCATGGTGTTTTTTATTAATACAAAACTGCATCAGAGACTCTCCGGCCCGAAGCTGTCAGGGAGCAGCTCGTCGAGTGTTTTCTCCATGTAGTCGTCCGGTGTCCGGGCTGAAAGCACCACCATGCTGTCCTTGTCTCCGAAATCCCTCATCACCTGCCTGCAGGCTCCGCACGGCACGCAGTAATTGCTGCGCACGCCGTCCGTGCCGCCGACTATCGCAACGGCAAGGAGCTTTTTCTCCCCTTCCGCTATCGCGTGGAATATGGCGTTTCTTTCCGCGCATATGGTCATGCCGAGCGAAGCGCTCTCGACATTCACTCCGGTATATATCTCTCCGGAGTCAAAGAGCGCGGCAGCAGCCACATTGTAGCGCGAGTACGGAGCATACGAATTCGGCAGCTTTTCTATCGCTTTTTCGATGAGGAGCCTCTTCATATTCTCATCTTTCCTGATATCCCCGTCGTACATGTGTGCCTCCCTGACACTAGAATTCGAATCTCGGATTGTCCTTGTCCACGATGCCCGTAGCAACAGTGCAGCTGCGTCCCGACTGCGCGAAGTTGTTCGCGATGAGTTCGGTGAAATCCTTCATCGCTTTCTTTACGTCCTCAAGATTCAGATCAGAGAATCCGTCTATAGGATACAGCACGCCGGTCGTCTTTTCGGTCATCTTGCCCACTTCGCTCTGTCTCCAGGTCCAGCGGCGCGTTCTTACCTCGTGCCCCGATACGTATACTACCTCTCCCGGTTCAGGATTGTCGAATTCGTCTTCAGCGGCGCCGAAAGGTCTGAAGGTATCCTCCTCAGTTGCCGGTCTTACCTCGAGTCCGGTATCTTCACAGCCCCTGCCCTTGCCGTCCGGGCGGACGAAGGTGTAAAGATCGTGAGCTCCTATAGGAAGCTTGTACTTGAGCGAAACAGCGTTGCCGAGATCTACCGCCGGGTTGATCGACGGAAGCCCCTTCCCCTTGGCCAGACGGTCCATGAGAGCTTCAGCAGCGCACGCATATCTGTTAGGATTGATGCCGAGCGCGCGGAGAGCTTCCCTGTAAGGCACAACGCACGGATCGTTCTTCGCCTTGTTGCCTGATTCTGCGAAATAGCGGATCACCTCGTTTGAGTTCTCCTCGAGCATCTTCTCGATCGCAGGATACTCTTTCGAGTTGTTGATGCCAGTGACCGCTACCACTCCGACAACGAAATTCGGCAGCTTATCAAAGACTTCCTTGCTTACTTCATAAAACATTATTCTCTCTCCCTTTCCTCATATCTGAACCGGCATACCGATTCAGATACTATAATAGTCTAAAACGAAAAAAGTGACAAGGCAGAACCCTGTCACTTAACGTATTGTATGTTTTTATACTATTATCCTTTTCCCGCTTAAAACGGTCAGCGCTTCATTATGCGAGCGCCTCGTTCAGAGCCGCTACGAGCTGATCAGCGTCAAGTCCGTGAACCTGTGCGGCAGCGTCGATGGACTCACCCTGCGAAGCCGGGCAGCCAATGCACATCATGCCGTTTGCGAAGAAAGCGCGGACCAGTTCAGGATGCTCGTTGATAACGTCTCCGATGATCATATCCTTTGTAATCATTTGAATGGACTCCTTTCATCTGTAAACTCTACACCGCATATAGTACAACTGCGGGTGAACAAAAGCAAGCAAAATTCCTATTGTAGTGATAGGATTTTTTAAAGAGCCGCCTTGATAGCAGTGAGGAATTCGTCGTAATCCTCAAAAGCCGGGAACTGCGGATAGTCCGCCTTGATCTTCTCGGTAGTGC